>JAYVKG010000344.1:0-8424 GCA_043768625.1 Betaproteobacteria bacterium | reverse complement strand
GCGCTGGCACACCGTCGCCTGTCGATTCTTGACCTGTCGCCAGCGGGTCATCAGCCTATGGTTTCCTCATCAGGGCGTTATGTGATTGTGTTTAATGGGGAGATTTATAACCATTTGGAGTTGCGGCGGGAATTGGTAGGTATGGATTGCCGCGCCTTGGCCTGTCCTGAGCCCGTCGAAGGGCTCGCAATGACGGATGCAGTGGAGGGGTGGCATGGGCATTCGGATACAGAGACCTTGTTGGCTGGGTTTGAAGCGTGGGGGATCGAGGCTACGCTTAAAAAAACGGTGGGGATGTTTGCGATTGCGCTTTGGGATCGCGAAGAAAGGGTACTGACGCTGGCGCGCGACCGTATTGGTGAAAAGCCGCTTTACTATGGCTTTCAGAATGATACGTTTGTGTTTGGTTCGGAACTAAAAGCACTTAAAGCGCATCCGGATTTCTTGGGTGACATTGACCGGGATGTGATCTGTTTATATCTGCGGCATTGTTATATTCCCGCGCCGTACTCGATTTACAAAGGCATTAAGAAACTTTTGCCAGGTACTTATCTTCAGTTGCCGTTTGGCGGTGCTGTTGATGAATTGCGTGCGGCCAGCCCTAAAGTTTATTGGAGCTTGCCGGAAGTTGTTGCGCAAGGGGTAGCAGCCCCATTCGTTGGAAGTGATGCGGACGCAATTGCTGCGCTAGATAGTCAATTAAAAAAATCCATCGGTTTGCAGATGATGGCGGATGTGCCATTGGGGGCATTCTTGTCTGGAGGGGTAGACTCTTCTACTGTGGTTGCCTTGATGCAGGCCCAGTCTGTTCGACCGGTCAAAACGTTTTCGATCGGGTTTGATGAACAAGGTTACAACGAAGCTCAATATGCCAAGGCGGTCGCACAGCATCTGGGCACGGATCACACGGAGCTTTATGTGTCGTCGGCAGAGGCAATGCAGGTTATTCCAATGCTAGGCCAGATATACGATGAGCCATTTGCTGATTCGTCGCAGATCCCGACTTTTTTAGTGTCACGGATGGCTCGGCGGCATGTTACGGTGTCCCTGTCGGGTGATGGGGGGGATGAGTTATTTTGCGGTTATAACAGTAATGTCCAAATTGATAATTGGCGAAAAATTGCTAGGGTTCCATTTACACTTAGAAAAATTGCTGGGCGCTGCGTGAAATCAGTTTCACCTGCAACTTGGGATTCGTTATTTCGTCTTGCAGAACATGCAATTACATTACCGGTTAATATGGGTGAGAAAATTGATAATTTTAGCTCGCGATTGTTGAATGTTAATAGTGTGGGCGAACTTTGTTACAGTTTAATTTCAGTAATTAATAATCCTGACCACGTGGTTATTGGTGCTAAGGAACCTGCGACTTGGCTGACTGAAGTAGGTATGAAGTCTGATATTAATTCGCAAATGCTGTTGGTGGGTGCTATGACTTATTTGCCGGATGATATTTTGGTCAAAGTTGATCGCTCCGCGATGGCAAATAGCTTGGAGACACGCGTACCTTTGCTGGATCATCGTATCGTTGAAATGGCTTGTAGATTACCCATGTCTATGAAAATTCGAGATGGGGTAACTAAATGGATATTGAGGCAGGTGTTATACAAATATGTACCTAAACACTTGATTGAAAGACCTAAAGCTGGATTTGGTATTCCTTTGGCAGATTGGCTATGTGGGCCACTTCGAGAGTGGGCGGAGACCTTGCTTAATGAACATCGTTTGCAGAGTGAAGGTTATTTTAATGTTATGTATGTTCGTACAAAGTGGCACGAACACACTGCCGGGAAGCGCAACAACCAGACTTTTCTTTGGAGTATTCTCATGTTTCAAGTTTGGCTCGAAGAGCAATGAATTAGTGCAAAAAGCGTGTCTTGAATCCTCATGTATAGATGCTAATCACTGTTATTTAGGCTATGTTCTTGAATAAATATCTAAACATATTATTCTCTTATATAAAATATTCGAACAATTTGGTAATCAAAAATTTGAAAATGTCGAAATTATGTGAAGGTGGTGAAGGAATGCAATCTTCACCATGGCTGGAGTTCTGGCCTGAAGCAGAGTTAGAAACCGTCTCTGGCTGCCCTATTTGTGGTGGTGGAGGGGGGCAAAATATCCTGCACGAAAATTTAATTGACAATGTATTTTTTGTTGCTCAGGGTGCTTGGACTCTGTATCAATGTCTTGGTTGTGCATCTGCGTATTTAAATCCGCGTCCGAGTCCTCAAAGCATTGGTAAAGCGTATGGCACTTATTACACTCACAAGAGGGCCCCCAGTCAGGTTGAGTTAGCTAAACTAAGCTTGTTTAGACGCTTGCGGCGAATGTTGGCCAATGGCTATTTAAATTGTCGATATGGAGCTAAGCGCGAACCCTCTAGCAGGTTCGGCACATGGTTGGTGAAATTACTTCCAGCTCAAAGATCTGTGCTTGATATGCAGTATCGCTATCTTCCCAAACCCACTCGTGGTCAGAGATTGTTGGATGTCGGTTGCGGAAATGGGGACTTCCTTGTTAACGCAATAGAAGCTGGTTGGCTGGTGACAGGTTTGGAGCCTGATGCTAAGGCAGCCAAGGCAGCTCAAGAGCGTGGGCTTGATATTGTAGTTGGTGTTATTGATGTTCTGGCTGAGGAGTCGTGTGTTTATGACGTCATAACACTTAGTCACGTAATTGAGCACGTCCATGAGCCTAGGCAGTTATTGCAATCAGTGCATAGATTACTTAAGCCGGGTGGAGTTGTTTATATTGATACTCCAAATATTAATAGTTTTGGTGCTGAATTGTTTAAACAAAACTGGCGAGGCATTGAAACTCCACGCCATCTTGTGTTGTTTACGCATAGCAGTTTAGAAACATTGCTTATAGACAACGGGTTTGGTGAGATCGTAATAGAGCGACGAGCTGACGTTCAAAAAGGGATGTTCTTGATCAGCAAACAACTCGCAGCGGCTTGCCCGCAAGGAGATTCTCAGTCACTAAATTTAAACTGGTTTAATCAATTTCGTATGAATGCTGCTTTTGTTAAAACAAATAAGCTTGAATATATTACGTTGACCGCGAGAAAAACTAAAAGTTGAAAATATCTATTGCAATGGCTGCATATAACGGATCCGCTTATATTAAGCAGCAATTAGATAGCTTTGTTAGCCAGACAAGATTACCTGACGAGCTTATCGTTTGTGATGATTTTTCTTGTGATGCCACTATCGAAATTTTGGAGCGTTTTGTCCTTACAGCTCCATTCGAAGTGATATTGGTGTTTAATGAAAAAAACCTGGGTTATACCAAAAATTTCGAAAAAGCAATTTCATTATGTAGCGGTGATTTAATATTTATCTGTGATCAAGATGATGTGTGGTACGAAGATAAAATTTCGAAAATACTGAATTTTAAAAATAAATATCCGGATAAAGATGTAATTATTAGTGATGCCGTATATGTTGATAGGAATCTGAAATCAGCTGGTGTTACTGTTCTTCAGAAGGTATTACGCTTCAGTGGACGCGAAAAAGACCACATTGCTGGTGCCTGCACAGCAATAACCAAGACATTTCGGGACTTTGTTTTGCCTTTCCCGGTTAGTAATTGCCCTGCACATGATGTCTATATCCATCGCTGGGCTAATTTATTGGCAAATAAACTTGTAGTGTCAGATGTTCTTCAGTGTTGGAGAATTCATGGGGAAAATAACTCTGTATCTGAGATGAATAGTGCGACAGCAGTTTCGCACCTGCAACTTTATGATAAGTATAAAAGTCTGAATGTAACATCCGCTTATCTTATGAAGGCCAATGAATTTCGTGAAATGGATTCGTTAGTCAGTATGAATAAAGAGGCTTTGTTTTTATTATCCCCCAACGTTGATGTGGAGAAATTAAGAGGAAGTATTAGTCATATTATCGCTGCTAATGCAACTAGAGCGAAAATTTATCAAGCTAAATGGCTTGAAAGAATGATATTGATTTTTTTAATGGTAATTAATGGGCACTATAAACATTTTCAAGGAATGAAAAGCGTTGCAAAGGATATTTTAAGGTGATTATTAGAATATATTTGGCAAGCTAAACGTAGAGCTAATTTGATTTAAAACTATAAACCATGTAACTTCACAAGTATGAGGATTGTCTAGCATGATGTTAATCACCAATAAATTGGAACGCACGCCATCTGGCGGGCGAGAATTATTGTGTAAGCTCAATTATGATGTGCTCAGGGTGATTTACTGCGATCGATTAACGGTATTGGAATTAACCAAGAATTCGATTCGTGGATTTAAGTCAGTGATAAATGCATTCAGAGGATACATCGACGGAATAAATGCTGAGACCATAAACATTACGTTGCACGAAATCGGTGTTAAAAATATTAAAAAGATATTTGTTGACGGGTCGAACTTCGGTGGAATTGTCAAACTCGTCAAGATACGGTTTCCTAACGTGCAGGTTTATACCTTCTTCCATAATGTGGAAGCTAGATTTTTTTGGGGATCATACAAACAAAGAAAAACTATACATGCCCTGGCAGTAGCAATGGCCAATTATCTTGCCGAGAGAAAGTCGGTCAAATACAGCGATAAAATTATTTGCCTGAGCAAGCGGGATAGTCAATTGCTCCACAAACTCTACGGTCGCGCGGCAACGCATGTGTCGCCGATGGCGCTGCAAGACAAGTTTCCTTTGCTTCCCTCACAAACGGCTAATCAACCGCAGCAAAAATTCGTGTTGTTTGTGGGTGGGGTGTTTTATGCCAATCGTGCTGGAATCACTTGGTTCGTCAACCATGTTGTCCCACGCATTGATATCAAGATTTGTATCGTGGGCAAGGGTTTTGAAGAGTTCAGGGGTGAACTGGAATTGGATGGAAAGGTTGAGGTCATCGGCGCAGTTGATAGCCTGGCCGAATGGTATTTAAAGTCACACTTTGTGATTGCGCCAATCTTTGATGGATCTGGCATGAAAACCAAGGTCGCGGAGGCATTGATGTTTGGCAAGAAAGTTATCGGGACGCCAGAGGCGTTCTCTGGGTACGAAGATGTTGCAGACCGTGCCGGCTGGGAGTGCACAACGGCGGACGATTTCGTTGCTGCCATCGGGCGCGCGCAGGATTTGCCTTTGAAGTCGTTCGATCCGGAGTTGCGTGCGCTTTATGAAGAGAAGTATTCGTACCCGGCAGCGCGGGAGCGGTTAGCGCGGATTTTGAGCGAAGGCACGTTGCAATGAAGATTTGTGTTGTTACACCGCGCTTCGCCATTGCAGGCGTGCCCTTGGCGCAGCTCAGGTTCGCGCGCGCACTAGCTGACAAAGGTCACGATGTTGATCTGGTGGTTGGCTATGTCGACCCTATGTACGAGTTTCCAAAAGTGGCTGGCGTCAACTCGCTTCGCTGGAACCAGCCACAGGTCCGGGGGATGCTGTTGCCTTTGTGGAGATATCTGAGAACTGCCAAACCGGATGTGGTGTTCTCCGCCGAAGACCACCTGAACGCGGTCGTGCTGCTCTCAGCTATCACCTCTGGATCCAAGGCAAAGATCAGCGGCTCGTCGCGGGTGACGCCCTTTGATACCTATTCAAGCGTGCCGTTTGCGAAACGCTGGTTCTTGAAGTATCTTATGCGCGCCGTTACATGGCGCGCTGATGCATTGACTTGCGTATCTAAAGACATGGTCGATCAATATCGATGCGTATTCGATGCGCCGCCTCACGTCTGCGTGTACAACATTGTGGACGACAGGAATTCCCGTTTGAGGATGCGGGAGCAAGTGGAGCACGAGTGGTTTAGCTGTAAAAATGGGCCGGTGCTGGTTGCAGCTGGGCGATTGGCACCGTGGAAGGGATTTGCGGACCTGATCCGCGCAATGAAAGAGCTTCCCCGGCAAAAGCGGGCACGCTTGATGATTCTGGGTGACGGGCCGCTACGCTCCGAGCTTGAAGCTTTGATCATTGAACTTGGCTTGGAGGACGTCGTTAGTCTGTTGGGTTATGTCGAGAATCCGCTGAAGTACTTCGCGCGTGCCGATGTTTTCGTGTTGTCTTCTCATGTGGAGGGGCTCCCGAATGTGTTGGTCGAGGCCATGATGTGCGGATGCACCCCTGTGTCCACCGATTGCCCAACGGGTCCCCGTGAGGTTCTCCACGATGGGAAATATGGCTATCTTGTGCCTGTGCGTGACCCTATTGCCATGGCAATAGGGATTGAAAAAGCACTGGACCATCCTATTTCAAAGCAACTCCTTGCTGATGCAGTGCGTCCCTTTGAAGAGGGGGCCGTGCTGGCAAGGCATTTCAATGTTTTGGGCCTTGTTGCTTAAAGATAGATTGGACAGGGTAATCTTTTGAAAATCGGACTAAACGCGACGTGTTTTAACGACAGGCCATCGGGCGCAAAACAAAGGTTTGTGGGAATTTACGGTGAATTGATTAAGCGCTTGCCCGGTGCGGAGTTTGTTATTTACGAGCCGTCAGATTGCCGTGTCGGTGACTGGTTTGATGGGACGCCAAACGTCACTGTGAGGCGCACCCCGCTGCCGAGTAATGGTCGAATTCGAAGGTTGTTTAATGGGTTTCGCTATTGGAATAATGCTCTTTCTCAGGAAGGGTTTGATATTTTTGAGGCCGTGAACCTGCCTCTCGTGAAGGCGCCGACGGGGCAAACATTGTTGACCATCCATGACATTCGCGGAATGCGCCCTGAATCCGGAATGTTGGAACGTGCCGCTTACAAGGTTTTTTTCGAGAGGTCGCTAAGAGCGGCCAACCATGTGGTTACGGTCTCGGAGGCCATGAAAAAGGAGATTCTGGATTTCTTTCCAGAGGTGCCCATTTCCGTTATTTACAACGGACTCAATGCCCACGAATTTGATGGTCTGGCTGAAACTGACCTGAATGCGGTTCGCCAAAAGTATGCGCTGCCTGAGAAGTTCATCCTAGCGGTCGGTCATTTTGAGAAGCGGAAAAACTATCTGCGCCTAGTCGAAGCGATTGCCCGGCTTCGTGATCAGGGCCGCTCTTGCAGTTTGGTGATGGTTGGCAACAACAGCGGTGAACGCCAGGCGATTAAAGACCGGGTCGAGTCCGCGAACCTTTCCGGCAACGTGCGGTTTCTGAGCGGCATCAGTGACCTGGAGGTACGCTGCGTTTACAAGCTGTGCAGCCTGTTTGTCTTTCCGTCGTCGTACGAGGGATTTGGAATACCAATCCTGGAGGCCATGGCTGCCGGCTGCCCAATGGTGCTGAGCGACATACCTGTTTTTCGCGAGATCACTCAGGATAAAGGAGTTTATTTCGATCATGGCGACGCGCAGGCCATGGCTTCGGCGATCGAAACTGTTATGTCATCAAGCCATGAACGTGAGCGTCTTGTGCAATACGGTAACGAGCGGGTTCAGGATTTCAGTTTTCAGGGCCTGGCCGGGCAGATGGAAGTCCTCTACAAATCGTTGATGTCGAAACCGTTAAATAAAAACGTGCAATCAAATTGAGAAGCAGAGAAAGTATGAAAAACATCCACCAACAAACTGTAATTAGCTTTGGCGACGAATGGTCTCGCTTTGACCAATCCAGTATGTCCGATGACGAGGCGAAGAAGGTGTTTAATGAATACTTTGCAGTATTCCCTTGGTCCATGCTCCCAGAAAATGCGGAAGGATTCGATATGGGTTGCGGCAGTGGTCGTTGGGCGCGTTGGGTCGCCCCCAAAGTTGGGCGGCTCCACTGTGTTGATCCATCAAACGCCATTGAGGTTGCCAAAGTTAACTTATCGGGTAACGACAACATAAGTTTTCACCAAACTTCGGTTGACGGGGAATGCCTACCGCCTAATAGTCAGGATTTTGGATATTCTCTTGGTGTATTGCATCATGTCCCCGATACCGCTGCGGCCATTCGTTCGTGTGTTGATATGTTGAAGCCTGGCGCTCCGCTGCTTTTATATCTTTACTATTCGTTTGACAATCGCCCATGGTGGTTTCGTGCCATCTGGCGGCTGTCAGATCTATGCCGAAAATTGATTTACAGGCTGTCTCCTTCACTAAAACACACAGTCACCGATGTCATCGCATTGCTGGTGTATTGGCCCCTAGCCGTTCTGAGCAGGTTCATTGAGCGTATCGGTTTAAGTGTGGCCACCATTCCTCTTTCTTACTATCGAAAACATAGTTTCTACACTATGAGAACAGACTCGCGCGATCGTTTCGGCACGCCGCTGGAACGGCGCTTCTCGCGACTGCAGATCGCAGAAATGATGGCGCAGGCAGGTCTTGTGAATGTGCGGTTTTCTGATGCGGCACCCTACTGGTGTGGATTGGGGATCAAAAAGTAATGGACGTCACCCGCTTCTGTAGACATAAATCAACTTCCAGTTTGAAGTTGCTCGAACGCAAGCGGGCTCATTTGGTCAAGATGACTGTGCCTACGGACT
>JAYVKG010000343.1:0-2021 GCA_043768625.1 Betaproteobacteria bacterium | reverse complement strand
GGGGTGCGCAGGTTGTCCTCAAGGACGTAGTACTCACCATCCGCATCTTTGACCAGATCAATGCCCGCGACGTGTGCATAAATGCCGCCTGGCACGTTCACATGCATCATTTCGGGGCGAAACTGGCTGTTGCCGGTGACTTTATCTGCGGGTACCCTACCGGCTTTCAGGATATTTTGATCGTGGTAGACATCGTGAAGAAATGCGTTCAGTGCCGTGATACGTTGCGTGAGGCCTTTCGCGACTTCTTCCCATTTTTTGCCCGGAATAACGTGGGGGACAATGTCAAAAGGAATCAGCCGCTCGGTCCCGGTGGTTTCGCCGTACACGGCAAAGGTAATCCCGACGCGATGGAACATTAAATCTGCCGCTTCGCGGTTTTGCGCGATTTTTTCTGGCGGGGTGGTGTTCAGCCAGTCGGCAAATCCCGCATATTGGGGGCGCACGCTGCCGTCAACGGCATACATCTCGTTATAAAAAGGTTTGAGCGCCATGGAGTTTTTTTTAGTTAAGTGATTTTGCTGTCGTTAAAGCAACATTAAGCAACCACCGTGCCCAAATATACCTTTTTTTGCCACGACAGCGCCGTGACGCAAGTTTGCTTCGCATAAAATGCCATGCATGTTGACCGAAAAATCCCAGCGCACTGACCCTATAGCGCGCATTCGACAAGCGCTCGGCAGGCGCGAGATATCACTTCGGGCGCTGGATTTTGTCGCAGCAGCCGCGCAGGCTAGCGGGCTCCCGCCCCGCCATCAACTGCTGGCGACAGCGCTGGATAGCGTGGCGATATTGCAAGGCATTGACGCCGACGATGAAACGATCGCCGCCGCGTTACTGGTGTTAGGCGTGCCAAAAAGCGCTATCGAAGCCGGCCCTATTATCGACGTATTTGGCGCAGATGTGTGGGCGCTTATCAGCGGTGTACAGCGGGCAGGGCGGATCGACAGCATCGCGCAGCAATCGGGCAATATCGCCAACAGTTCGGCGTTGGAAACTTTGCGCAAGATGCTGCTGGCGCTCGCCGACGATGTGCGCGTAGTGTTGATCAAGCTAGCCGAACGAGTAGTGTTCATGCGCGCGCTCACCCAGGACGACGACGCCATCCGACGTGCCGCAGCGCGGCAAACCAGGGAATTATTTGCTCCACTGGCCAATCGTCTTGGCGTTTTTCAGATCAAGTGGGAATTGGAAGACTTGAGTTTCCGGTTTGTGGAGCCCGATCTCTATAAGCGCATCGCGTCTTTGCTGGACGGCAAGCGCATTGAACGCGAGGCATACATTGGCCGGGTACTAGCCGCATTGCGCGCCGATTTGGATGAACTGGGAATCAGCG
Source organism: Betaproteobacteria bacterium (assembly GCA_043768625.1). GTDB lineage: Bacteria > Pseudomonadota > Gammaproteobacteria > Burkholderiales > Usitatibacteraceae > UKL13-2. The sequence goes on along the minus strand of JAYVKG010000343.1, from coordinate 685 downwards.
CAGATCTTGCCGGGCGTCCCAAGCATATCTTTTCGATTCACCGGAAAATGCAATCGAAAAATATTGCCTTTGAAAACCTTTACGACATACGCGCGATTCGCGTGCTGGTCGATAACGTTGCCGATTGTTATGCGGTGCTCGGGCTCGCGCACGATCTCTGGCGACCAATTCAAGGCGAATTTGACGACTACATTGCCCAGCCGAAGGCCAACAATTACCGGTCCTTGCATACCGCAGTCATCGGACCGGAGGGCAAAACGCTGGAGGTACAAATTCGAACGCGCGAAATGCATGCGGCTTCCGAACACGGTGTCGCAGCTCACTGGCGTTACAAAGAGGGGACCGGCCACAAAACCGCCGCCGACAAGAAATTTGAATCAAAAATAGCGTGGTTGCGGCAGGTGCTGGAGTGGAAACGCGAACTGGTGGATCAAGGCGGGTTTTCGGACCAGGTAAAACAGGGATTGTTCAACGACAGCGTGTATGTATTTACCCCGCAAGGCAAGGTGGTCGATCTGCCAACGGGTTCAACACCGGTCGACTTCGCCTACCACGTCCACACCGACCTGGGACATCGCTGCCGTGGTGCAAAGCTTGATGGGCACATTGTGCCGCTTAATACGAAACTACAGAACGCCCAGCGGGTCGAGATTCTCGCGGCGAAACAAGGCGGACCATCGCGCGA
>JAYVKG010000342.1:0-2555 GCA_043768625.1 Betaproteobacteria bacterium | reverse complement strand
TTCACGTCAACGCTGAGCATGAAGTTCGGCTTTACGATTGAACCACTCTGACGCGGCCAGTGCAGCAATCGACAGCAGCACGGCGATGATGCATAGCTTGATGGCTTGCGACTCGGCCCCCGGCACCTGGGTGTAGGTGTAGATTGCCAGTGGCAGCGTTTGTGTTTCGCCCGGAATATTGGAAACAAAAGTGATGGTGGCGCCGAACTCGCCCAGACTGCGCGCAAAAGAAAGCAACGCGCCGGTGACGATGCCCGGCAGCGCCAGCGGCAGGGTGATGGTGAACCACGCGCGCAGGCGCGTGGCCCCAAGCGACCGCGCCGCGAATTCGAGCCGCCGGTCAATGGCGGCGATCGACAAGCGCATGGCACGCACCATCAGTGGAAAGCCCATGATGCCCGACGCCAGCGCTGCACCGGTCCACTTAAACGCGAACACGATGCCGAAGGTTTGATCGAGCCACGAGCCCAGCAGCCCCTTGCGTCCCAGCAACATCAGCAGCGCGAAACCGATCACCACCGGCGGCAGCACCAACGGCAAATGAATGAACGCATCGAACAGGGTCTTGCCGAGAAACGTTTTGCGCGCCAGCAGGTGGGCGGTGGCCAGCGCCACTGGTGCGCTCAGCAGCACGCTCCAGAATGCGACCTTCAGGCTGAGCAGGATGACATCGATTTCATCTGGCGACATGGCGGGTCTCGCTACTTATCTCAGAACAGTGAAGCCGTACTTTTCCCAGGTGCTGCGGGTCTGGTCGGATTTCATGTATTCCATCAGCGCCCTGGCCGCTGCGGACTGGCTGGTCGCCACCAGCGCCAGGGTGTAGGTAATGGGGCGATGTAATTCGGCAGCAAAGGTATCGATTACGCGGACCCCTTTGTCTGCCATCGCGTCGGTCCGATAGACGATACCGAAGGGGGTTTCGCCCCGCGACACCAGTGCCAGCGCGGCGCGGACGTTTTCGGCACGCGCCAGTTTGCCTGCCACCGACGGCCAGATGCCCAGCGCCTCAAGCGCAGTTTTGGCGTATTTACCGGCCGGCACAGCGTCGGGATTTGCAATGGCCAGGCGTTCTTTGCCGAGCGCTGCTGACAAGTCAAATCCCACGGCAATTTTTAGCGTGGCGGCGCTGCTGACCGGCGCAATCAGCACCAGCCGGTTGGTCAATAAATTTGCGCGGGAACCTGGCGCCAGCAGGTGGCGGGCGTCGAGAAAGTCTATCCACTCGCGGTCAGCGGCAACAAACAGGTCGGCAGGCGCACCCGCTTCAATCTGTTTGGCGAGCGCCGAGCTGGCCGCGTAGGAAACCACCACTTTGGTACCGGACGCGGCGGCGAACTGCCGGCCGACCTCGTCCACTGATTCTTTCAGGCTGGCCGCGGCAAATAGCGTAACTTTCTCCGCGTTGGCAATCGGCATTTGAACAACCATCGCAAAGGTCAGGAAGAGGCAGATAAATCGCATTGATGCAGTCGCCGGCACAGGGAATGCGTAATATACCGTTGGCTATAACGCGTTGCAACCAGCGTGGTGTTGCGCCCACGAAGAATCAGATTTTTGGTTTGTTGGCCAGTAGTGCCGCGAACGCCGTCAAATCTGCGTGGATGGCAGCGTCGGTGCGTTTTTCCATCGAGCGGAAATGCACCAGTACCTGTTCACCAAAAGCGGTGATGCTGGCGCCACCGCCACCACCGCCACCGGCGGCGGTATTGATGAGCGGCTTTTTGAAGCAGCGATTCATCGTATCAGCGAGGGTCCAGGCGCGTTTGTACGACATGCCAAGTTGCCGCGCGGCCTGGGAAATTGACCCCGATGCGCGAATCGCATCGAGCAAGTCCGCCTTGCCCGGACCGATGGCGATCTCCTCGCCCAGATAGATGCGAAACTTCGCAGACGCAATCCGGTGCGCCACGCGCGAACCTTATTTTGCGGGGACCGGCATTGTTTGCAAACCGCCGCGCGGATCGCTGTTCAAGCCCGATACGGCCGAACTTGCCACAGCCGGCTGCCTGCAGCCGGCCAGGTTGGGACAATTTTGGCCGACGGCAAGACCGATGTGCACCACCGGCGCGTTATGCCGCGCGCGCGCCACTACTTGGTGACGCCGAGCATCTGCTGCAATTCACCCGACTGGTACATCTCGCGCATGATGTCGGCACCGCCAACAAACTCGCCGTTGACATAGAGCTGCGGAATGGTGGGCCAGTTGGCGTATTCCTTGATCCCCTGGCGAATATCGGCGTCCTGTAAAACGTCGACCGTGAAGGGTTTATCCACGCCGCAGGCTTTAAGCATCTGCGTTGCCGAGGCAGAAAAACCGCACATCGGAAATTGCGGTGAGCCTTTCATGAAAAGCACGACGGGGTTGGCTGTGACGGTCTCGCGGATTTTGTCTTGTGCGTCCATGTGATGCTCCAGTGATAAATCAATAAACTGCGCTCATTTTAGCGAGTTTGACCGCCGGCAACGCGGGAAATTCCCGCCAGATCAGTCATTGAGATGAGGTTCGCAAAGCCCGCTTTCAAGAGCAATTGCCGGCAGGCAGGCGCCTGGTC
>JAYVKG010000341.1:0-2517 GCA_043768625.1 Betaproteobacteria bacterium | reverse complement strand
AGCGTCGAGATGGGCGCGGCGTGTGCCGCCAAAGTCGCCGCGCCGACATGGGCGGCGATGCGCGATTACGGCGCGGCCATCGGCCTCGCATTCCAGGTTATCGACGACATCCTCGATGTCACGGCCGACTCGCTGACGCTTGGAAAAACTGCCGGCAAGGATGCGGCCAGCGACAAACCCACATACGTCTCGTTGCTGGGTCTCGACGGCGCGCGTGCGCAGTCCCGCCAGCTCCTGACTGCTGCTCTGGCGGCGCTCGAACGCAGCGCATTGCCCGACACCAACGCGCTGCGAGCGCTTGCCCATATGGTCGTCGACCGTGACCGATAACAACAATACTTAATGGCTCCGCTGCTCCCCACTCTCCACGACCCGTCTCCGATCCGCCAATACGATCGCGCGCAGCTGCGGCAACTGGCCGACGAGGTGCGCGCCTGCGTGCTCGACAACGTGTCGCGCACCGGTGGCCATCTGAGTTCGAACCTCGGCACGGTCGAACTGACAGTCGCGCTGCACCATGTATTCAACACGCCGCACGACCGCTTGGTGTGGGACGTGGGCCATCAAACCTACGGGCACAAGATTCTCACCGGTCGCAAAGCGGGCATGCCAAAGCTGCGCCAAAAGGGCGGAATTGCCGGATTCCCGCGCCGCGAGGAAAGCGTTTACGACACCTTCGGCACGGCGCATTCATCCACTTCCATTTCCGCGGCGCTCGGCATGGCTGTGGCGGCGCGGCTGAGTGGTTCCAAACGCAAGTCTGTGGCCATCATCGGCGATGGTGCCATTACGGCCGGCATGGCATTCGAGGCCATGAACAACGTCGGTCGCGAGAACCTGATCGTGATCCTGAACGACAATGACATGTCGATTTCGGAAAGCATAGGCGCGCTAAATAATTACCTGGCCAAGCTCATGTCGGGTCGGTTTTACGCCAACACCAAGAAAACAGCGGAAAAAATTCTCTCCGTCACGCCCACCTTCATGGAGATCGCCAAGCGCGTGGAAGAGCACGCCAAGGGCATGATCACGCCATCAACCATGTTCGAGGAATTCGGCTTCAACTACACCGGCCCGATCGATGGACATAACGTCGACGTTTTGGTTGACACGCTCAGAAATATCAAGCAGCTTGACGGCCCGCAGTTTCTGCATATCGCGACGCGCAAGGGCCAGGGCTACAAACTGGCCGAAGAAGATCCGATCAATTATCACGGGCCGCCAAAGTTTGATCCAAAGATCGGACTGGTAAAGGCCGCGCCGGCGCTTGACGTCAAGCCCAAACCGACCTACACGCAGGTTTTTGGCGACTGGCTCTGTGACATGGCGCGCGCCGACGAGCGGGTGGTGGGCATCACCCCGGCGATGCGCGAAGGCTCCGGCATGGTCAAGTTTTCGCAGGATTTCCCCAGCCGTTATTTCGATGTCGCCATCGCCGAACAACACGCGGTGACGTTCGCTGCCGGTCTCGCAGCTGACGGCATGAAGCCGGTACTGGCAATATATTCCACGTTCCTGCAGCGCGGCTACGATCAGCTCATTCATGACGTGGCGATACAAAATTTGCCGGTCCTGTTCGCGCTGGATCGCGGTGGTCTGGTCGGCGCCGATGGTCCGACCCATCATGGCGCGTTCGATTTTTCCTATTTGCGTTGCATTCCGAATATTACCGTCATGGCGCCGGCCGACGAGAATGAATGTCGTCAGATGCTCTACACCGGCATGACGCTCGATTCACCCTCTGCGGTTCGTTACCCGCGCGGTACCGGACCGGGTGTCGCCGTTGAAAAGCCAATGATGGCGCTGCCGGTTGGTCGCGGTGTGGTGGTGCGTGAATTCAAGGGCTTCGATGCGCGGCGCGTGGCGATTCTTGCGTTTGGCGCAATGGTCAAACCGGCGCTGGACGCGGGTGAAGAACTGAACGCCACGGTGGTTAATATGCGCTTCGTGAAACCAATTGATCACGAACTCATTTTCAGACTGGCGACCAGCCATGACTATCTCGTCACGGTGGAAGAAAATGTGGTGATGGGCGGCGCCGGCAGCGCCGTAGCCGAATCGCTGGCGGCACAGGACTTAAACATTCAGACGCTGCATCTCGGGCTTCCCGACCAATTCGTGGAGCACGGCGATCCGGCAACTTTGCTGGCCGATTGCGGTCTGAATCGGGATGGCATTGTGCAATCGGTTCGCGCCTGGGTGGCGCGGACAACGGCGTCCGTTGCGGCGCAAAAAGCGGTCAGCTAGCAGGTTGCTGCCGTCGTCTAATCCGTTGGTTTTTGATTCAGGTGAATACCATGAAAGTTCGTTCGATAGCATTGCTGGTGACTACCGTTTCAGCGTTGGCATCGGCGCAGACGGCGCCGGTCACAGTCGCTGAAAAGTTGCCCCTGGCAACGCACAATTGCGCCAAACCGGCGATGCCGGACGCGTCGAAAAAACTCACCAGCGCCGAGGCTAACGCGTTCGTACGTATACTGGAAACCTTCAGGAATTGCGTGCAGGCATTTTCCGAAA
>JAYVKG010000340.1:0-4716 GCA_043768625.1 Betaproteobacteria bacterium | reverse complement strand
CGCTAAGTGCTTGATTTACTGGGGTGGATGATGGGGTTCGAACCCACGACAACTGGAATCACAATCCAGGACTCTACCGCTGAGCTACACCCACCATTGACCTTAGTAATGCTGCCCTGCGGCTCGTTGGTACGCCCGACAGGACTCGAACCTGTTACCCCCGGCTTAGAAGGCCGGTGCTCTATCCAGATGAGCTACGGGCGCAACGTTGACAGAATTAGCCGAAAACAACGACCTCGATTTACTGACACTGCCATACAGCATAGAGCAAAATAAAATGGTCGGGGCGATAGGATTCGAACCTACGACATCCTGGTCCCAAACCAGGCGCGCTACCGGGCTGCGCTACGCCCCGACGGACTGATACACGAACCGCAAATTATACGCGTGAAGGGCAGTGAGGGCAATCCAAGTCTCATCTAAAAAAGAAGCGGCCCGCAGGCCGCTTTGCTTGATGTTTGCGCCGCGACAAATTTACGACTGCGGCGTATTTTCCGGTGCGGGCGATTCCGGCCTTGGCGTCCGTGGCGGCGCTTCGGTCAACGCTTTCATACTCAAGCGAACGCGGCCTTTGTCGTCGGCCTCCATTACTTTTACTTTCACGATTTGTCCTTCTTTGAGGTGGTCAGCAACGGCATTGACTCGCTCGTGGGCAATCTGGGAAATGTGCAACAACCCGTCTTTACCCGGCAACAATTGCACAATGGCACCAAAATCCAGCAACCGCACTACCGGGCCTTCATAAACACGGCCGATTTCCACCTCGGCAACAATGTCTTCGATGCGTTTTTTCGCGGCTTCGCCAGCTTCACTTGAAACACAGGCGATGCTGATATTGCCTTCGTCATCAATGTCGATCTGGGTACCGGTTTCGCGCGTCAACGCCTGGATTACACTGCCACCCTTGCCAATGACTTCGCGGATTTTGTCAGGATTGATCTTCATCTTGATAATTTGTGGTGCGAATTGCGAGAGCTCGCCACGCGCAGCAGGTACCGCTTGTTTCATCAAACCAAGAATATGCATGCGGCCTTCTTTCGCCTGCTTCAGTGCGACATCCATGATCTCTTTGGTGATGCCCGTGATCTTGATGTCCATCTGTAATGCAGTGATACCTTTTTCGGTGCCCGCTACCTTGAAATCCATATCGCCGAGGTGGTCTTCGTCACCCAGAATATCGGTAAGCACGGCAAACCGATTGCCATCTTTGATCAGACCCATCGCGACACCGGCAACGTGTGCTTTGATCGGCACGCCAGCATCCATCAGCGCGAGGCAACCGCCGCAGACCGAGGCCATCGATGAGGAGCCGTTGGATTCGGTGATCTCAGAAACGACGCGCATTGAATAGCCGAATTCCGCCTCGCTCGGCAATACGGCTACCAAAGCACGCTTGGCGAGACGGCCATGACCGATTTCACGGCGCTTTGGTGTGCCAACACGGCCAGTTTCGCCGGTGGAATAGGGCGGGAAATTGTAGTGGAACATGTAACGATCGGTGTACTCGCCCTGCAATGCATCGATGCGTTGCGATTCTTTCAATGTGCCGAGTGTGGCAACGACAATTGCCTGCGTTTCGCCGCGCGTAAACAACGCCGACCCGTGGGTACGAGGCAACACCGACTGTCGGATCGAAATGGGACGCACAGTGCGGGTATCGCGACCGTCAATGCGCGGCTCACCATTGAGAATCTGGCTGCGAACAACCTTGGCTTCAATATTGAACAGCAGCGACGTCGCCGTATTCTTGTCCGGTGCGCCCTCAGCATCGGTGCAGAGCGCTGTCACAACACGATTTTTAATTTCGGCAAGTTTCTCCGACCGGGCGGACTTGGATTTGATGCGAAACGCGTCGTTGATGTCATTCGCCGCCATCTCGTTGATCTTGTCGATCAGTGCTTGCGGCGGCGTGGGTGCTGTCCATTCCCACGAATCTTTGCCGGCTTCATCGGCCAGCTCGAGTATGGCGTTAATCGCCGCTTGCTGCGCCTCGTGACCGAACACGATTGCACCGAGCATTACATCTTCCGGCAATTCGGAGGCTTCCGATTCCACCATCAATACCGCTGTTTCCGTTCCCGCCACCACTAAATCCATTTGCGAAGTTTCAAGTTCGGTTTTTGTGGGATTGAGCAGGTATTCGCCGTTAAGATAGCCCACGCGCGCAGCACCAATGGGGCCTTCGAACGGCAAACCTGACAGCATCACCGCGGCAGATGCGCCAATCATGGCCGGAATGTCCGGATCGATTTCGGGATCGCACGACAGCACCGTAGCGATGATTTGCACTTCGTTGTAAAAACCATCGGGGAACAGCGGGCGCAGGGGGCGGTCAATCAGGCGGCACGTCAGAATCTCCTTCTCGGACGGACGTCCTTCGCGCTTAAAAAATCCGCCCGGGATCTTACCCGCCGCAAACGATTTTTCCTGGTAGTCGACCGTCATTGGAAAAAAATCCTGGCCTTGTTTGACTTCGGTACGCGCAACGCAGGTAACAAGCACAACGGTATCGTCCATCGACACCAGCACGGCACCATCGGCTTGGCGAGCGATCTCACCGGTTTCGAGCGTTACCGTGTGGCGCCCGTATGGAAATGATTTCTTGATAGCTTTCATTTGCGAATTCCCTCTTCTGGTCTCATTAACATCGTTTTTTACATCTTTGTTCAAATCACTTGTTCTCAGGTATCAAGCTGTCGGCCGACAGGCACCGCCGGGAGCGGAAAAAAGCAACTCAAATTCGTGCATAACAAAAAGCCCCGCTGAAACTAGATCAGTGGGGCTTTTCCAGTACCTCTAACGCCGACGATGCTTACTTACGCAGGCCGAGTTTGTCGATCAGCGACCGATAGGTGTCAAGTTTGGTGCGCTTGAGGTAATCGAGCAGTGTGCGGCGCTTGCTCACCATGCGCAGCAAGCCACGACGACCGTGGTGGTCCTTGACATGAATCTTGAAGTGGGACATCAATTCGTTGATGCGCGAGGTCAGCAGAGCGACCTGCACTTCGGGGGAGCCAGTGTCGCCTTTGGCGCGCTGGTGTTGCAGCATGACTTCCTGGGTTGTTGCCATCGTGATTCTCCTAATCAATTCACGTATCTTTTCGCAGATACTTGCGGCTTTTGACATTTGCCGTGCACTTGTGATGGCGCGGAAATTGTTGTCCAGCTAAGACCCCGATTATAGCTTTTTTACGCCTGAAAGTACAAGGCGTTCATGCGTCTTCGTGAGAAGCCTGCAAGGATGGCGTCATCAATCGCAACGCGGTCAAAGTCGCTGCAACTGGATCGCACTCGGACGCGGTTGCGACGCCGAGAAAAACGCCCGTATCGTCGTAAGCGCGGTAGTGCGAGGAGCGCACCAGCGAAGCCACAATGCGCGGTGTTTTGCCGTTTTGCAACGCCTTTGCCGCGACTGCGTCGAGCCGAATTGCCGGCAGCGCCATCGCCAACGAGTCGGCTGGCAGCAGCCGTGCCTCCCGCGCTGCCATGACCAATGCGTCTAGGGATTCCAGCGTGATCGACTGGTCGAGACCGAAGCCACCGGTGGCGGTACGTCGCAATGCGGTCAGGTAGGCGCCGCAACCAAGCGCTTCGCCAATGTCCTCGCCAAGCACCCGGATGTAGGTGCCTTTACTCACCACTGCGTCGATCACCAATTCATCCCCCGCCAGCCATACCACTTGCAGCGCACTAATATTGACATCGCGCGGCGTGCGTTCGACCTGCAATCCCTGGCGTGCCAACTTGTAGAGTGGCACCCCGCCTTGCTTCAAGGCAGAATGCATTGGCGGAATTTGTGTTTGCGTGCCGATGAATCTTGCGAGTACTGCGTTTACCGCATCGATATCGACGTTAACCGTACGCGTCTTGATAATTTCTCCCTCGGTATCGCCGGTGCTCGATGTTTGTCCGAGCTTCAGCGTCGCACGATATGATTTTTCTGCGTCGAGCATGAAGCGCGCAAATTTCGCGGCTTCACCAAAACAAATCGGCAACATTCCTGTTGCGAAAGGGTCGAGAGTGCCGGTATGTCCCGCTTTGTCGGCGTTGTAAAGCCGCTTGCACCAGCCGACCGCCGTGTTGGAGGAAAGCCCGGCGTGCTTATCGAGCAATATCACGCCGCTGATAGCGCGCCGCCCGCTTTTCACGATGTAAACTCCAGCACCGGTAAAGGTCTCAAGGTATTTTGGTAGTTGGCGTTCAACATATCGGTGCGGCGGTCATATTGAATAGTAACTTGGCGGGGTTGAGCCGGCCAAGCCGTTTTCGGGGGGCTTTTGAGTTCGTTGGCGATCCAGTCAAGTTTTGCCTGCGTGATGTTGCGCAGGCTTTTGCCTTTAGGGATTTACTGGCGGATCAGCTTATTCATGTACCCGACCTGGCCCTTCTGGGACGGTTTTTCTGGGTCGCAGGCATACAAACAGTCCGGCAGGAGCGCTGGCAAGGCCGAGAACTCGCAGCCTTGATCGGTGGTGCAACTCAGGTTCGAAATGCCGGTGTCGTCTTGTTGCCGGCCTGCCCTATGGCGTGCCACAACGGCGGTGCCGTCGGGCAGCCAACCCGGGCGTACATAACGCAATGCACGGTCAATCAGCACCAGGTTCTTGTGCGGCTCGTTGCGCTTGCCAACGATGCGGTCGCATTCCAGGTGACCGATGGTGTCGCGCGTCAGTATGTTCTTCGGGCGTTCATGGACGCTTTTGGTTTGCTTAACCC
>JAYVKG010000339.1:0-6243 GCA_043768625.1 Betaproteobacteria bacterium | reverse complement strand
CTTTTATCGCATTGTTATTTTTGATCAGCGTGGTGCCGGTCGCTCCAAGCCGCTGGGTGAATTGCGGGACAACACTACACCCGACCTGATTGCAGATATGGAAACTTTGCGCAAACACCTGCTGATTGAACGCTGGATGGTGTTTGGCGGTTCATGGGGCTCCACACTCGCGTTAGCCTATGCCGAGTATCATCCGCAACGGACCACGGCGCTGATACTGCGTGGCATTTTTCTTTGCCGTCAGTCCGAGATCGACTGGTTTCTGGTCGGCCTCAGGAGCATTTTTCCGGAAGCGTGGCACAAGTTTGTTGGACATTTGTCTGCCAACAACCGTGAGCGTGAAAATGGCTTTACCGCTGATACCATCCTTAAGTCCTATCACGCACTGTTGACAAATCCGGATCCAGCCATTCACATGCCCGCCGCGCGCACCTGGAGCATGTACGAGGGATCATGCTCGACGTTGTTGCCGAACAAAGCACTGGTAGCCAATTTCGGCTCTGATCGCACAGCGCTTGGCCTATCGCGCATCGAGGCGCACTACTTCATGCACGATATTTTCCTGCCGACTAATTTTCTTATTGATAACATCGCGAAAATTCGCCACATTCCCACGACAATTGTGCAAGGACGCTATGACATGGTTTGCCCGATCATTTCAGCTGATGCCCTGGCGCGGGTTTTTCCCGAGGCGCAGTATCACATTATCGATGATGCCGGCCACTCCGCGTTCGAGCCGGGAATTCGCGCAAAATTAAGTGAAACGATGGAACAATTGAAGGCGCGGTTCAGCTAGTTTGTTTCCCGCATCTGCAACAGCCCTACCCGTTTGAAAGTGTGGTCCATGAAGAAGTTTCTGAAAGCCGTCAGGCTTGACAACTCTGACACCGAGCTCTACCGGCAGCACGGCGCCTGTGACGAAGACGAATGGGTCACATCGGGAGGCTTCGCGGTGTGCAATCTGGCCGTCGGTTATCGCTGCCAGCCACGGTGTCATTGTGACGCCTCGTTTGTGTCTCTTACCCGGCGCGCGCGCTGCACTATCGCCGAAGTCGTGGAAGTGGAAGACGCAGACCTGGAAATTTTTAAAGACCAGATGGCGCAGCATTTATTATTCGACTGGAAAGCGCCTGATTTCGATACCGCGCGCGGTGTGGCCGAAGAGGAAATCAATTACACCGCAGAACTCGCCGCCACTTTTCCGGCGGCGGTATGGGTCACCGTAGCACGGTCAGCGGGGCTCGATGGCGCGATCGAAGAAAAATACAATCAATACCAGCGCCTGATGCTGGGTGCCCACAAATTGTAGAGACGCTGCGCCAGCTCAGCGGTCAACAGCGACATTGCGCGGCCGCGATTCAGGTCGCAAGCAAGTCGATCTCAAACAGCAAGGTTGCATTCGGTGGGATAACGCCACCCGCCCCGCGGGCACCATAGCCCAGTGCGGCCGGGATCACCAGGCGCCGCGTGCCGCCTATCTTCATACCCACCACGCCCTCATCCCAGCCGCGAATCACTTGTCCGCCGCCAAGTGAAAATTTGAATGGTTCGCCGCGATCCTTGCTCGAATCAAATTTCGCGCCTGCCGCCCCGTCGACGTAAAGCCAGCCGCTATAGTGCACCGAAACCATATTGCCGCCTTTAGCTTCGGCACCGGTGCCGACGACGGTGTCGTCGATTTGCATACCGCTTGCAGTGATGTTCATAAAATTTCCTTTAATTTTGGGTGAATCGTGCGTGGTTTCAACATTGCAAAGCAAATCTAGCCTGAATCAGGCGCCATTCTAACCGGCGGCTGGAACAACATGCCACGGGCATTTGACAGCACGCGCGTGAAGGTCACCAGCATGCCGGCGGTCGCCCCCCAAATGTATCTGTGCCGATAAGGAATCGCGTAATACTGGCGCATGCGGCCTTTGTACATTGCCGTTTCCAGCCGATGGTTTAGGGGCGCGATCAGGTAGTCCAGTGGCACTTCAAAACATTCCTCAACCTCCCTGGAATCCGGCTGATAGTCCACCGGCGGGTCGATCCAGCCCACCACCGGCGTAATAAGATAACCGGTGCCAGTCGTGTACCGCGGGATGCTGCCCAGCAAGGTGATACGGTTCTCGTCGATCCCGGTTTCTTCGGCCGTTTCGCGCAGCGCCGTATATTCGGCGCTGGCATCATCTTCCTCAACCCGCCCGCCGGGAAAACTGATCTGTCCGCCATGATCGGTCAGATGCGCAGTGCGCTGGGTAAACAGGATAGTCGGCGCGTCCGGGCGATTGACGATGAGGATCAACACTGCGGCGGGTTTCAGTGACGACTGTTGAGGCGTTTGATTTAGCAACGCACCCGTCTCGCCATCATCGGAAAACCCGGCGTCGCTGTTTTGACCTACCGTATGCGGCTGTGCCAACCAGTTCGCGAGCGTCGCGCGGTTGATTCGTTCGGCGCTGGCTTTTACGCCGACAGGATGGTCAGGTTTTGGTAGCATTGACACATTATAAAGGGGGAGCATTTGAGCCATGATTGTTTACGACTATTTCCGATCCTCTGCCGCGTTTCGAATACGGATCGCGCTGAATCTGAAAGGCTTGGTCGCGGAACGCCGCTACATTCACCTCGCCAGCAATGCCCACCGCACCGCAGAATACCGCGACATCAATCCGCAGGGATTGCTGCCGTACATGATCTTTGACGATGGCTTTGAATTGTCGCAGTCACTGGCGATAATTGAGTATCTGGACGAAACTGTTCCCCAACCGCCGCTGATGCCCAAGGATATCCGCGAACGCGCATTCGCCAGATCGGTGGCGCAGATTGTTGCCTGCGACATTCATCCGGTGAATAACAAACGTATCCTCGACAAGCTCAGCGAGGATTTTCAGATCAGCGACGAAGTAAAAACCCGCTGGTACTGCGGCTGGATTCACGACGGTTTTGCGGCCCTCGAAAAAATTTTGGAAAGACGCGCCGTGCAAAGTAAATTTTGTGTCGGCGAGACACCCACCATTGCCGATATCTGTCTTATTCCGCAGGTAGCCAACGCGCGCCGCTTTAAATGCGCACTCGATCATTTTCCAAGCATCGTCGGCATCTATCAACACGCGATGAAGTTATCTGCATTCCATGATGCGCAACCGGCGCTGCAACCGGATTTCCCGAACACTTAAAAAAATACCGCTAGCGCTGGCGGGGGTTGTGGAGGCTTTTTCGCTGTGCGCCCGGTAGTTGCGGGGATATTACTGGTCGCGTGATTACCGCCACAGCCCGGGCGGAAAGCCGCGTTGTTCAACTGTTGATGTCGTGTGACAGCCCGCTCCCGTCGCGCCGCGCGCGTGCGCGTCGGCGTTTATCCACACCCCAAATCTGTCTGAATTGCGCGAATTTTTCTTGCCAGGTGAGACCCTCTGAAGCCATCGATTCCATGAAGTTAGCCAGTCGCTTGGAAATTACCACCATGTACAGCGCCAGCAATGTAGTGGGCAGGAACACGATAATAAAAATGCCGATCTTCATCGAGACCGGCAGATCAGAGTGGCTATACAAGTTCATGCCAAGAAACCCGGTCGCGACGGTGCCAACCATCCCACAGGAGGAGACGACGGTCAAACGCATGGCGTTGTCGGTCTGTTTGCGCATCCGATCTGCGTCGAGATATTCGTTGATGTCGCGCGCCTCCTCACGTACCTCTTGATACAGTGCGTCGGAAGCGAGCTCACTGCTCCAACGCTTGAAAAAATCGCTGGCCTGCACCTGATTGGAGATTTCATGAAACCAGTAGCGATGGTTAAAACGCAAAAATACTTCCAGCGTCTGCCTGACATCGCGCTTGAAGTTTTTTACCGATTCGAAATCACGCACATTCAGCCGTTCCACCGCGCGTGAAAACCGGTTCGACAGAGACAGTAACGCTGCCTTGTGAAAGTGCGCAATCAAGCTGATTTGGTAGAACTGGTGCCGAAATTGCCGCAGCAAAATTTCACTCGCCGGTCCGCTGCGGGTGATGGCCGAAAACGACAATCCGCAAAACAGGTAGCGCGTATCCATGCCTTGCCGGTTGGCATCCTGCTGCCAATAGCGGTCGTAACAGTTTTTCGCCTCGAAATCGGCAAGAAAATGCTCGGCATACGGCAGCGTGTCGGACTCTCCCCATTTTGCCGAGAAGCCAATCCGCACCATGTCGCCGCGCGACAGCACACGCGGATCATCGAAGGTGAGATACGACATTACCGGAATGCGTTTATTCTCAAGCTGCGTGTAGCGCAATGCGGCGCGCCCACCCGGCAATGCATGGGCATAAGCAGGAAGCATCGGTTGCAGCAAATATTCCCAATGCCTTGAGATTGGCGTTTGCCTTGACTCGCGTACCAGTGCCAGATATTTTGCTTGGTCGCGGTAATCCGATTCGGTCAGCACTTCGCCGTCCGCGCCCAAAAACGTCACCTTCTCAGGACTGTGGGCGCCCTGCATGAATGCGTCCCAGGCAGGCGCGTAAGGACGCCCGAACCGATCCATGATGTCGATCACATCGCGCAGAGGCAAATCGTTACCCGCAACCTCAAATACCAGCAAGGCTACGTCGATGTCGTAAAAAAAATACAGCCGCGTGCGCAATACCTCAAGCGTCATCGCTGCTTCATCCGGCCGCAGTTGAATTTGTGTTTGTTTGATGTCGTGGCGATGAAACACATGCAGCGACGACTGCCCCCCGGCGCCTTCCTCGCCGACGCCATAAAGAAATCGCTGAACGTATGGCAAAAAATAGACGAACTCTTCATAGCCAATGACAAAGGTATCGTCGTTGATGAGCAGCGGATCATCAACGTAGGTCCACGGCCCAGGATTACGCTTCAGCGTTTCCCAGTAGTGCACCACTCCTGCGCTCGCATCACGTTTCATGGGCCGCAGTTGCACCGGCCACAACAGGGTGTGATGAAACTTGCGGACGATTTTTTCGCTCATTAAATGATTTTATTTTGGCTGAAAGGCCGGGTCACCAAATTTCCAGAGCAGAAACGCGTAAATGTCGGCTAGCTCACCGGTTCGCTGTGCACGGGTCGAGCCGACCCCGTGGCCCGCATCGTAATCCAACCTGAGCAGCACCGGTTCCGCACTTTTAACATTTGCCGCGGCGGCTTGCAATCGGGCCGCCATTTTGGTCGATTGCCAGACCTCCACGCGCGGATCGTTCACGCCGTGCATCAGCAATACCGCCGGGTACCGGGTGCCGTCCTGAACATTGTGGAATGCACTCATCATCAGCAGCCCGGCGAAACCATCCGCCGTTTTTACGCTACCGAATTCCGGGATATTCGGCGGGCCGTTTGGGGTAAATTCTGCGCGAAGTGCGTCCAGCAGACCGACACTTGGTACCACGGCTGCAAACAAATCAGGTCGTTCGGTAAGCGCACGTCCGACGGTGATGCCGCCGGCACTGCCGCCCTGGATGGCAAGTTTTCCCGTGCGCGTAAATTTGCGTTCGATAACATATTCGGCGCAGGCAATCAAATCGCGCCAGCTATTCGGCTTGGTAAGTTTTTGACCTGCCTGATGCCACGGCTCGCCGAACTCGCCACCACCGCGCACATGACAAGTGCCGAGAATACCGCCGCGCTCCAGCCAGGCCATGGTACTGGGGTTAAATGTAGGCGATGAGCTAATGCCATAGGCGCCATAGGCGCGCAACAGGGTTGGATGGTCCCCGGTGAGCCGCGTGCCTTTTTTGTAAATCAGCGATACCGGCACTTTCACCCCATCTTTGGCCGTAACCATCAGGCGTACTTCATCGATAGCAGAAAAATCCACCGTTGACTTTGGATGTAGCGGCAACGGGATCACGTTTGCCGACCGCTCTTCGATATTCACGTAGCGTGGCGCCTCGGTCCAGCCCTCCAGACGCAGAATCGCGCCCGGACGCTTAGGGTGGGTGACAATCTCGCGGATCGCCAGATCGAATGGCAGGCGCACGAATTCGAGCTTGCCGCCGCTGAAAACAGAATTGCTGAAATTCAACCGCTGCAACCGATCCACGCCGTTGAGCAGCTCGCGAATGTAGAGCCCATCCTGCGCCACAGCCAACTGCTTGATCACGGTGTCACCCGCCGGCACGATGGTGGTCGCAGTCGCAATATCGGGCCGGGCCAGCGAGGTGCGCATTACCTTGTTGCGCGGCGCGTTGACCGCCGTCAGCAAATACAAACCGCTGTCGTGAACCGCAAAGCTGGTGACCAGATCCTTTGGACCCGCTACTTT
>JAYVKG010000338.1:0-2814 GCA_043768625.1 Betaproteobacteria bacterium | reverse complement strand
TGGTGTCGCCCGAAGTGGCGCAAGCCGCCTACGCCGGCTATACCGAGGTCGAGCGGACAACGATCGAAAGCCTGCGAACTAAAGCGATCGTGGGAACAGCGCCGCAAGTCGCCGCGCGATTGCGGGAACTGTCGGTAAAGTTTGCGCTGGATGAAATTGTCATCAACACCTGGACGCACGATCCCCTGATGCGTCAGCGATCGTATGCGTTGCTGGCGACTGAGTTTGGATTGACGGCAACGGTATAGTGCACCGGTGCGCGATGCAGGGACGATCGTCGCGCTGATTGGTACTGTCCTCCGTCTCACCGCGTCGCTGCTATTTGGCACCAGGCCGCGAAGTTTTCACAAACGCACTGCGGCTGTCCATCGTGATGCATTGATCCTGAATGGCGAACCAGACGGTGTAGACATCGCTCGCTTTCTGCGACCCATTATCAGCGCTGGCCAAAGCCTGCAGGCACAGCAGTTTTTTGGGTCGGCGTTGCCGCCCGCCAATTCGGCGCAGCAAAAAAACCACAAAAAAATGACTGACTGCCGTTTGATTTGAATTAAACGGCGTCCCCGTCCGGTCGCGTAGCGGGAGGCTCAATCGGACTACAAACGCGTTTGCAGCACGCCTGCCTGATGCTGCGGAGGTGCGCCAGTGCGCAGAGCAACATGAATCAGGATCCCGCTTGTCGATTCGATAACGTATGCCCACCAGTGCGTTTTCTCGAGATACGCCGGGATAGTGGCTGAAGCTGGTAAATCGAAGGAAACCTGATCCGCGGCGACGCACCCGCTTTTTGCCGACCGTGCAGTGAGCACGTCACCGCTTCGTGTAAAATACTAATTTCCAACTCTGGGCAGCTGGAGGTCAACAAAATGACCAAATATGTGTTCGTTACCGGTGGCGTAGTTTCTTCGCTGGGAAAAGGGATCGCCGCCGCCTCTCTGGCCGCCATTCTTGAATCGCGCGGCATCAAAGTCTCGATGATGAAGCTGGATCCGTATATCAATGTCGATCCGGGCACCATGTCGCCTTTTCAGCATGGTGAAGTGTTCGTTACGGACGACGGCGCGGAGACCGATCTGGATCTTGGCCATTACGAGCGTTTCGTCTCGACCAAAATGAAGAAGGCCAACAACTTCACCACTGGCCAGATTTATGAACGGGTGATCAATAAAGAACGGCGTGGCGACTATCTGGGCGGAACCGTACAGGTTATTCCGCACATTACCGATGAAATTAAATTGTCGATTCGTGCTGGCACCGAGGGCGCGGATGTTGGCATTATCGAAATTGGCGGCACCGTCGGTGACATCGAGTCGCTACCGTTTCTGGAGGCGATCCGGCAGATGGGGATTGAAACAGGCCGTGATAATGCCTGCTACATTCACCTGACATTGGTGCCGTATCTGCCCACGGTCGGCGAAATCAAGACCAAACCGACCCAGCACAGTGTCAAGGAGCTGCGCGAAATCGGAATTCAACCCGACGTGGTGATGTGCCGCAGTGATCGACCGATTCCCGACGAGGATCGACGCAAAATCGCGTTGTTTACCAACGTCGATATGGGCTCGGTCATCTCCTGTTATGACGCAACGTCGATTTACAAAATTCCCAAGATGTTGCATAAGCAGGGACTCGATGAAATCGTTTGCCGCAAGCTTCACCTGACGCCGCGGCCGGCCGATCTGACCCTGTGGGAGGATATCGTCGAGGCGCTGGAGCATCCCGAACATCAGATCAACCTGGCAATGGTCGGCAAATATGTCGACCTGGCAGATTCTTATAAATCGCTTTCCGAGGCGCTGATCCACGCCGGCATCCATACCCACACCAAAGTCAATATCCATTATCTGGATTCCGAACAAATCGAGAAGGACGGGGTGGCAGCCCTGGCGAAAATGGACGCGATTCTGGTGCCCGGTGGATTCGGCAAACGTGGCACCGAGGGCAAAATTGCAGCGGTGAAATTCGCCCGCGAAAACAAGATTCCTTATCTCGGCATTTGCCTCGGCATGCAGATTGCAACCATCGAATTTGCCCGCAACGTGGTGGGCCTTGCCAATGCCAACTCCACCGAGTTTGATGCCGATACACCGCACCCCGTCATCGCGCTGATCACGGAATGGCAGAACCACGACGGCGTGGTTGAAAAACGCGATGCTACTTCCAACCTCGGCGGTACCATGCGGCTCGGCGCACAGCCTTGCACGGTACGGCCCGATACGCTCGCTTACCGCATTTACCAGAGCACCACCGTGAGCGAACGACACCGCCACCGCTATGAGGTCAACAATCACTATGTGCCGCGGCTTGAAGTGGCGGGCCTCGTCATCTCCGCGCGCACCAATTCTGAATCGCTGACCGAAATGATCGAGCTTGATCCGGTCAAGCATGCGCACCCCTGGTTTTATGGCTGTCAATTCCATCCGGAATTCACTTCCACACCACGCGACGGGCATCCGCTGTTTATCTCTTTTGTCAAAGCCGCGCTGGAGCAGCACAAGCAGATTCATGGCGAAGCAGGTCTGCGGGTGGTGCAGGGCATGAAGGCAATTTCGTGAGTGCGGCAGCATGAAGCTGTGCGGATTTGATGCCGGCATCGACCACCCTTTTTTTCTGATCGCAGGGCCCTGTGTGGTCGAGTCGTTGCAGTTGCAAATCGATGTGGCCGGCAAGCTCAAAGAAATAACTGCTGCGCTTGGCATCCCGTTCATTTTCAAGTCGAGCTACGACAAGGCCAACCGCAGCTCCGGTAAATCCTTCCGCGGCCCCGGCATGGAAGAAGGCCTGCGGGTACTTTCAGAAGTGAAAAAACAGCTG
>JAYVKG010000337.1:0-4435 GCA_043768625.1 Betaproteobacteria bacterium | reverse complement strand
CCGGCCTGAATCAGTCGATGAAGGGTGGTGTGTCGGCTGGATCGACGGCGTGCGAAAGTGCATCGACGACACCGCGTACCAAATCCGTTTCACCAAACGCAAACCCACTTCGACATGGAGCGTTTTCAACATCGCGCAGGTCGCCGATCTCACCAGCGAGGGCCGTATGCAGCCGGCCGGGTTGGCAGCGCTCGCACGCCGCAAGGACGAAAAATCAGGCAGCTAATCGTACAAGCAGCCGTCGCAAGCATCGTTACCATCCGTCGATGAAGCACGCTTTCGGCAGCATAAGGCAGGGTGGAGTTTCTTTCAATCGCAGCCGCCCTGTTTTCACAAACTGGTGATTTGGCGGATTGTCAGCGCGAAGCAGCAGGTTACCTGGCAGAAGCGTCTGCGACCGCTGATTGCAGCTTCGCTGAATGGGCAGCGGCTGTGAAGCGCGCCCTGCTTTTATGCCGATCGCGTAAAGGCAATGTTTACCTTCGATCAAAACGATTTTTCTGCGCAAGGCCTTTGTTGGATGAAATTCCAGCCGGCACTTGGACAACCAGCACTTGCGCTTGGCGACGCCAGCATCATTTCATTGCCGGTGTGCAAATGGCTTTACACCCCTTCCAACAGCGCCACCGTGCCTAATCCTCCGTCGGCGCAGATGCTGACGATGGCCTTCTTGCCAGCGCCCATCGCGGCTAATTCCTTGGTGGCCTGACTCAGTATGCGCGCGCCCGTGGCGCCGAACGGATGACCGATGGCGACGCTGCCGCCATTGGGGTTCAAATGCGCCCACGGAAATTTTCCGAGCGGATTATTCACCCGTACTTTTTCGCGCAGGAACGATTCGCTTTCGAGTGCCGCTACGTTGCACAGTACTTGCGCGGCGAAGGCTTCATGGATTTCCCAGAGGTCAATGTCGGCCAGTGTCAATGCGTTACGGGCGAGCAGACGCGGGATCGCATAGGCAGGTGCCATGAGTAAACCCTCGTTGAAAATATCCACGCCCGCGATTTCGAAATCAACCAATTTGGCGCGCGGCAAATGCCCGGAGAAGCCCGCCAATGCTTGTTCCTGTGCCACCCAGAGGGCGGCGGCACCATCGGTTAGCGGCGAAGCATTACCCGCGGTAATGGTGCCCGCGGCCGTGCGATCAAACGCCGGCTTCAAGCCCGCTAATTTGGCAAGTGTGCTGTCGGCGCGCGGGAGTCCATCCCTGGCGGTGCCGTTCACGTTAATAATGAGGTCATCGAAAAATCCATTCGCCATGGCCTTCACGGCGCGGGCGTGGCTCTCATAGGCAATCTGGTCCTGTGCCGCACGCGGGATTTTCCATGTTTTTACCATTTCCTCGCAGTGCTCGCCCATGCTTTTTCCGCTCGCGCGATTTTTTACGCTGGGGATATCGAGCTTGATGTCGGCAAATTTGATACTGGCAAAGGCGTCAAGTCGCTGGCCGACACTGCGCGCCTGCAGCACACTGCGCAGCCAGTTGGATAATCCCTGCGTCAAGCCAATCTGCACCTGGCTCATCGCCTCGACGCCGCCGACCATCGCCAGCGGTGCGTGTTCGGACAGCATGCCCGCCGCTTGGAATACGCCGACCATTGAAGTCGAGCACGCCATCACGGTGGAAAATGCGGGCGTGGCAGCGTCGAGTCTGGCGTCGATCTGAATTTCGCGCGCGATATTGCTATGGCCCAGGCCCGGAATCACGCTGCCCCAGATCAGCAGATCAGGCTGGGCAATTTTCGCCATCGCCTGCGCGACCGGTACCGACAATTGAATGGCGTCGAAATTCTTGAGCGGGCCATCAACTTTACAAAACGGCGTACGCAGGCCGGAGACGAGATAGGTGGGTGATTGGGTCATGATCAAACTTTCGCGTGGGGTGTTGTTGATTTTACGCCCGCTTCGCTGAGCAGCCCTGGTCGTGCCAACGCAGCGGCGGCACCATTTGCCGGGCATATAAAACTATTTTGTTCGGGGCATCTGCCATCGCCTCGTTTCTGTTGCGCGCGCCACCCACAAATCAGGTGCGCAACGCGTAGTCGACCATCAGCCCGCAAAACACGGCAAAGCCGACCCAGTTATTGTGTAAAAACGCCCTGAAGCAGTTGTTGCGCTCGCGGTTGGCAATCAGCGTGTAATGAAACAGCGCAATGCCGCAGGCCACCACCAGCCCCACAAAGTAGGGCCAGCCCAAGCCAATTATTTCGCCAACGGCGGTCAGTATGGCGAGCATGATGAGATAGCACAGCATCACTATCGCCACATCGTATTTTCCAAACAACAACGCAGTGGTCCTGATGCCGATTTTCGCATCATCGTCGCGATCCACCATGGCGTATTCGGTATCGTAGGCGATGGTCCAGAAAATATTTGCCACCAGCAGCCACCACGCCAACGCGGGGATTGCGCCGGTCTGCGCTGCAAATGCCATCGGGATGCCAAAGCCGAACGCAAAGCCCAGATAGGCCTGCGGCATGACGAAGAATCGTTTGGTAAACGGATAGCTTGCCGCCAGAAAAAAAGCCGCCAGCGAAAGATAAAGTGTAAGACGATTGAGCAGGCTTGCGACCAGCAGTAACGCAATCAGGGATAACACCGCTGCCACCAACAGGGCCTCGACCGGGGAAATTTTTTTGGCAGCCAGCGGACGATCGGCAGTGCGCTTGACGTGCGGGTCGAAATCGCGATCGGCGTAGTCGTTCATCGCGCACCCTGCGGAGCGCATCAGGATGGTGCCAACAACAAATACCGCCAGAATCGTCGGGTTGGGGCGACCCGCCGATGCGATCCACAGCGCCCACAGCGTTGGCCACAGCAGCAGCAGGATGCCGATGGGGCGATTGAGCCGGGTCAAGGCGATGTAGTGTCTGAAGCGTTCGCGCATTGGTCATTGTCACCGAATTGCGCTGGTGCGGCTACCCGGTCCCGACCGTCATCCGTGGCGCGATAAATACCTCGGTCACCAGCAACGGCCGACCGCGTTTCAAAAATACGCTGCGCCGCGCCCACACTGAAACAGCCTCAATCCGGGCCACCTGGCGGGCCCGCCGATAGAGCGGGTGCCGCGCGTCAATCCGACGATATTCCATTGGCAGGCGCACTACCGTGGGATCGTTGAACAGCATCTCGGCGAGTGGCCTCGCGCCCAGCCGCGACAAGCCGAGCCAGACGCCGTGCAGATCGCGGCGGGTGGCAACGCTGTGCGCAAACACCAGTGCCCGCTGTCCATCGCGCAGCAGTACTTCCCGGACAATCGCCAATTGGCCGGCGCGAAGCGTCAATTCGCGGCGCTCGTCAATATTTGGCAATTGCGCCGACTGCCTGAGTTGCAGCAAATTAAAGTCAGGCACATGAGCCCTGATGCGCGAAGTTAACGAATCGCGCGAGGTCAGCCATCCATGCAGGGGATGTGGGTGCGCAGGCGGAGCGGTGCGCCATGCGTCCGGTTTGAGCAGTCGCAGCGTTCTCATGTTTTTAGATAATGCTGGCGCGAGCCGAGCCAGCGCGCGAGGTGCGTTTCGGCATTTTGCGGCGCGTACTTCAATAGCCAGGTGGCCGCATCGCGCGCTGCTTCCAGCAGATCAACATCGCGTTCGATGTCGGCAAAACGCAACAGCGGCGCGCCAGATTGGCGCGCACCCAAATGTTCACCGGGGCCACGAATGAGCAAATCCTGGCGAGAAATTTCGAAACCATCGGTCGTTTCAAAAATGACTTTGAGTCGCGCCCGGGCGGTTTCGCCCAACGGATTTTGATACAGCAGCACGCAGGTACTCTGCTTGGCGCCGCGCCCGACACGCCCGCGCAGCTGATGCAGTTGCGCGAGTCCCATGCGCTCGGCGTGCTCGATTACCATCAGGGTCGCATTGGCCACATCGACGCCGACTTCAATGACGGTGGTCGCCACCAGCAATTGAATTTCATTGGCTAAAAACCGCGCCATGACCTGCTGTTTCTCTGCGGTCTTCATGCGGCCATGCACCAAACCGACCTGGAGGCCTGGCAGTGCAATCGTCAGCGCTTGCAGCGTTTCCACGGCGGTTTTCAATTGCAGAGTTTCGGATTCCTCGATCAACGGACACACCCAGTACGCTTGCGCACCTTCCGCGCAGGCGGTACGGATGCGGGCGATGATCTCATCGCGTCTGGTCTCGGCCACCAGTTTTGTCACGATCGGCGTGCGCCCTGGCGGCAGCTGGTCGATGACCGACACATCGAGATCGGCAAAGTAGCTCATCGACAGGGTGCGCGGAATCGGCGTGGCGCTCATCATCAACTGGTGGGGCTCAGCCGCATCGCTGCCCGCCTTGCCTTTCTCGCGCAGCGCAAGTCGTTGCCCGACGCCGAAACGATGCTGCTCATCGATGATCGCCAAACCAAGCCTGGCGAACGAGACGCTGTCCTGAAACAGCGCATGGGTGCCGATGGCCAG
>JAYVKG010000336.1:0-1911 GCA_043768625.1 Betaproteobacteria bacterium | reverse complement strand
GCCGTATTGTCGAATAGAAACGGCAGATCGAATACTTCAAATTCCTTTGCGCCCAGCGGCCCGAATTTGGCCAGCGAAGGGGCCAGCATCTGCACGGCACCCAGTTGCAATGCTTCCATTTCTTCCTTGTCTTTGTAGAGTGCGCTGTTGGCGTATACCTCCACTTTGACTTTGCCTTTGGTGCGCTCGTCGGCCAGCTTCTTGAAATACTCGGCGCCCTTTCCCTTCGGTGTGTCGAGCGCGACTACATGGCTGAACTTGATAACTATAGGGGTCTGGGCCAACGCCGCCACAGGTAATACTGCAAGTACCGTAACGATTGCGATCGAAAATAATTTCATGTCGGTCTCCGGTGAAAGGGTTTGGTTCTGCTTTTGTATGAAGCGCAATAGTTATTATCTTATATCCCTTATCGCAATAAGGGAATGCGGGTTTGCAGCGGGTTGGGGCAGAACGCCATTCGGCGCCCTTCTTCAGACGATTTGCCGCCAAACACCGCAGCCAATGGCGATGTCCGTCTGGACACACCTTAAAAGCCCGCCTGCCGCAGCAGGCACGCCGCGAGATCTTCAGGTGCCAAATCCTGCCTGCAGGGAATGCTGTCTGTGGTGTTAGTGCCAACGATAAAATAGTCGGTCCTGCCATCGACGAATTTATTTGCCGCATAGACGCCTGGCAGAATCGGCACGTGATCTCCATAGGCGCAAAGCCAGCCTTCGCGCTTGTTGGCACGGAGTGCCGCATACAGTACTCCAAGCATGGCATCGGTATGTTGCAGATGACGCAGGTAAATAGTGAATTCGTCATAGCCGGGAGGTGGCGGGCAGGCGTACAGGCGGGCTACATCGCCATCGGTCACCCGCTCCTGATGCAGCGGGCCGTGATTTTCCATGGTAATCACAAAAATAAATAAGGGTGCAGTCGCCGCGCCGAGTATCGTGCTTACCTTTTCAGCGACGACCGCGTCGCTGATATACGCGCCGCATTTATCGGCGGGAGAAAACGCGGTGACATCGATAAATTCATCAAATCCCAGCACCGGAAATACCTTGTCCCGATCATAAAATTTTGCCGAAAACGGATGCACGCAAATGGTGTGGTAGCCCTGCTTCTTCAATTCGCTGGCAAGCGTTGGTACGGCGTGACGCGCCAGGTGGCGGTAGGGATTGAATCGATGGATGCCCAGCGCTGCCGGTGCAATGCCGGATAGAAACGCGAACTCTGTCCGCACCGTATTTGCCCCCCACGCCGGCACCTGCAAGCGCCCTGCCCGGCTTGAAATTTTGGTCAACGCATCGAAATGCGTCAGCACGTCCGAGCTGACATCCTTCACCACGCGGCGAGCGTCGAAAAAAGATTCACACTGCACGGCGACAATGTGGGGAAGGCACGGTGAGTCTGTCGTATCCGTGCGAAGGTAAAAGCTGTCCGGCAAGTTGGCAGCGACTTTCCGGGCGGGGTCGCGCTGTTCCGCCTGCCAGTAAGCAACCAAGCTCCCTACCAGGCCCAATGCTTGCAGATCACGGGCCGGGTCGAGCGTAATCGGCAAATTGTGCCGCGATCCGATCCGCAGCAAACCGGCACCGAGGCAAATTAAAATCAAACAACCAACCAGCAATGGCACCAAGCCAATCTGCGACCATAACGACGGCTCAATGCGCAGTGCGAAGATGCCGAGGCCTGCGAACGCAATGGCAAAGACAATCGCCGGCAACACGCCAAAGAATGGCAGATACAACCGTGGATGCCGCAGTAACGCTTTAAAAAATCTGAAATCGGCAAGCAGGAAAGGCTCGCGCAGCGACGCAAATTTTGCATTGCTCACCAGTACGATTAGCAGCATGCCAAGAACATTCAGGCTACTTGCGAACACCGGCCGCTGCCAGATTAGCAGACCTCCGCCGAATAACA
>JAYVKG010000335.1:0-3421 GCA_043768625.1 Betaproteobacteria bacterium | reverse complement strand
AAACCGCTGTACGCATTTAAGTCATTGCCGCTACTCGCCGCCGCCGTCGGCAAGACCCTCTCTGCCGCCGAACAGGAATACGTCTTCAACCTTCAGCGCTGCAACTCCTGGCACATCCAGAGCGGCGATGGCGCGATGACCTTCACCGGCAACGGGACTGACAGCAACGCCATCATCGGCGGTGCCGACATCATGGACGGCGGCGCGGATGCCGACATTCTCGTCGGCGGCGAAGGTGACGACGTGCTGGCCGGAAACTCGGACGATACCCCCGTCTCACAGCAAGGCAACGACCAGCTCTATGGCGGCGACGGCGGGGATATTTTGCGGGGCTACGGTGGTGTTGATGTGCTCGACGGCGGCACGGGCGATGACAGATTCTTCGGGGGTGCGGGCAACGATGCACTGGTCGGCGACGATGGCGACGACGTGCTCAGCGGCAACGAAGACAACGACACGCTCTATGGCGAGGCGGGACGCGACACCATGGATGGCGGTGCGGTCATTGACACAGACATTAGCAAAGCGAGCTCAATACCTGGCGCGGCTGACAGGCGCAAAGTAGTTGGTGAGGCGCACCAGTGCTTGATCTACGTGAAAACTTGCGACTTGAGCACTAAATGCGGAGCGGATCAGGCGTTGGTAACCAATGATGCTTTCTTCAGGATTGCGGCATGAAAAAGAATGTGACTCTAACCCCGTGGGTCAGGATGAAATCATGACGGGATTTTTTTTAATTGCAGTGGTTGCCGTTTGGGCCTGGATAGCGGTCTTCATCGCGCGCGCGCTGACCATCAGAGTTAAACGCGCATGGGTGCGACGGCTTGGCGCGACGATCCTGGCACTTGTTCTGCTGCCGCTTCCAATCGCGGATGAATTGATCGCGGCCCCGCAGTTTCGTGCGCTTTGCGAAGAGGGGACGAAGCTAAAGTTTGATCCGCAGGTAATAGATGGCATGACAGTTTATGAACAGCCCAGTAAATGGCCATTTCCGCAGTTCAGCATTGCTGGACTCGATGGCTACTACATTAATGCCACATACACGGATCAACCTAATGGTAAGACGGTCATTTCGTCCAAATCGTACTCAATCAAAGGCGGAATTTTGATTCGCGCTTTAGGTATCTCTGAAAAGACGGCACCACTTACCTTTGACGGTAGTTGCCGCCCTACAGAGGTGCCTTATCAGCAACCGTTCTTAGCACGTCACAAACTTACAATAATTGAAATCAAGGATTCAAAATGACCAATGTTTCATCACTATTCATAAATGCATTACTTGCCGATGCTACTTATGCTGACAACTTATTTGGTCAAATGAGTTCCGCCAACTTAAGAAGTGCTCTAGGCGTCAGCATGACCCCGGTTCTCGCCAAGTACATCTCCGACAATTTCACTGTTGTCGCACACAAAGAAAGCAGTGACACGTTTGGCTCTGGCTTCGATGCCACTGTCTGGCGCGGTGTCGAAGGCGGCGCGTTTGCAGGCAAGATTTACGTGTCGATGCAAGGTACCTTGGGCGCACAGGACTTCCTGACGGATGCCGATTTAGCACGGCCATCGGGTGCCAGCAGGAAACAAATCGTCGACATGGTGAATTGGTGGAATCAAATTACCACACCCACAACTGGGCAAGCAGCACAAATACAGCTAGTTCCCGCGTTGAACAATGCTCCCCAATTCTTCGCGCCAACGCAATCTGTGATGGGCACCGGCCTGCTTCCCGCCGTGTCGAGCGTTGAAGTGAACGGGCATAGCCTTGGCGGTCATCTGGCATCGGCGTTCGCACGACTTTTCGGAAACTCGTTGGCCATCGACGCGGTAACCACCTTCAACAGTGCAGGGTTTTCGCCGGGGAGCGAGGCCGTATTCAACGAGTTGGAGATCGTGCTCGGCACAGGTGCCACCGCATTTCAGAGCAGTGTGCAAACAAACGTGTTTGCCAACAATGGTCTTAACGTCACAACCAATAGTTTCTACTTCAACCAGATCGGCTCACGTGTTGGCGTCTTCAACGAGAGTAATAGCGCGCAGATCCCCAATCACTATATGTACAAGCTCACGGATACGCTGGCGACATCCAGCGTTCTTCAGAAGCTTGATCCGAGCTTGAAGGTGGACAAATTGAACGCCCTCGCGGAAGCGTCAAGCTCGCAAATGAGGTCGTTTCTTGAAGGATTGCTGAACGCAATTCAACTGTTTGTTCTGAGCGGAAATATCAGCGGTACACCCATCAGTGACGCACCCGATTCACCAGCGGAACGCGTCAATTTCCATCAGACACTCCTCAGCCTGGCATCGAATGCAAAGTTTACAAATTTAGCCGGTCACGTAAAGCTGGACCTAATCTCGTCTGCGACGACAAAGGAGACGGCGCGTTCGGACTTCGGCTTGTTTATGGCATTGAAATACATGATGCCGTTTGCACCGCAAGCGACCGATGCCATCGGGCGCGCTGGACTGCGTGCAAACGACGCGGCACTGGCTGCGGAGTGGGACTACGACAATAGCCTGAGTGTTGCGCAACGCGACAACGGCGAATCAACGTATTCCGACAATTGGCTACAGAGCCGCATTGAGCTACTTCGCGGCTTGGTGGCATCAAATCAACAGGACAACGCTGACCGCGCATATGTTCCTGGCCTGACCGGACAGTCATATGAATTTCGTTACTTCAAAAACAGTGAAGAAAAAATACTGTTTACGGACCCCGCTGTAAACCCAACTCCGGGGCGCGCATCGCCGGAGCAACTGGTCGCGTTTGCTGATGACGCAGGCCGCACTCTGAGCGGAACCGACAACAAACTGGGAGACCGGCTGTTCGGTGGCACAGGCAAAGATACGTTAGTTGGCAAAAGTGGTGCCGACTATCTCGAGGGCGGCGGCGGCGATGACACACTCACCAGCGGCACCGGCAGCGACAGCCTCATTGGCGGCAAGGATTTTGACACCTACGTCATCGACGCCGGCGACGGCATCGACACCGTTATTGACAGCGACGGCAGCGGCAAGATCATGCTTGGCGGTGTCGAACTCGTCTCGGCGGGCATCGAATTCAAGACCGGCAACGTCTGGCGCAATGCCGTGCAGAACGTTAGCTACTACTTGAAACGAGAAACCACCGGTGGCGATACGCTCACCGTCGTCTCGACAGCGTCCGCTGCAGCACCCATCACCAACCGTGTCCAGAAATTCATCAACGGCGCATTGGGCATCACCCTGCCCGGAGCGCCGGAGGCGATCAGCCCTGCAAATGCGGGTCGCCGCATCATTATGGGTGACCAAAAGCCGGTCGAATTCGCACCCGACGCGAACGGCAGTATCTACCGCGCCGATGAGCTGGGCAACGTGATTGTCGCAGGCGACGAAGCCGGTCGGGACGACTACCTGCGCGGTAGCACGGGCAGCGATTTGATACTGG
>JAYVKG010000334.1:0-3289 GCA_043768625.1 Betaproteobacteria bacterium | reverse complement strand
GCATCGGCCGGAATATCGGTCAGGAAGCCAAGATGGCCAAGATTAATCCCCACCAACGGTACATGGTGCGCCGCCACCGAGCGCGCCAGCGACAGCAGCGTGCCGTCGCCGCCAACGGCGATGGCCAGATCCGCACCCTCAAGCAAGGCATTCATGGGCTCGCGCGGCATGACGGCATCGGGCTTTGCGGTGACGAATTCGGCGGTGAGCGCATCGATACGCACAGTGACGCCGCGTTTTTTTAGCAGCGCGATCAATTGATTGACGGGCTCGCCGACGCCCACGCCATCGGGTTTGCCGACTATTGCAATTGTGTTGAATGCGGATTTCATAATTTCTGATTAAATCACAGGATTGCCGGTGACAGAAGTTCAAAAGCGATGGTTAATGCAGGATTCACACAACCACCCTGCTTTTGCCTACAATTGAAGGATGCTGTCCGACCGCGCCCAAACCCTGCTGAAGTTTCTCGTTGAACGCTATATCGCCGACGGTCAGCCGGTTGGCTCACGCGCCCTGTCCAAGTTTTCAGGGATGGATCTGTCGCCGGCATCCATTCGCAATGTGATGGCGGACCTGGAGGAGATGGGCTACATTGCCAGTCCGCATACCTCCGCAGGTCGTATTCCCACGCCGAAAGGCTATCGGCTGTTTGTCGACACCCTGCTTACCATTCAGCCGCTTGAACAACTTGAACGGCAGCATCTGGAAGACAATATTCGTCCCGATGATCCGCGCCATGTGGTGGCTGCGGCGTCACAACTGCTGTCCGACCTCACCCACTTCGCAGGAATTGTCGTGACGCCGCGTCGCCGTGGCATCGGTTTGAAGCACGTCGAATTCATGCAGCTTTCCGAAAAGCGGGTGTTGCTCATCATCGTGGCTTCGGATGGCGACGTGCAAAATCGCGTCCTAGTTACTGAGAAAACCTATACACCATCGCAGTTAACCGAGGCGGCGAACTACATCAACCAGCATTATGCAGGTTACGAATTCGATCAGCTGCGCGAAAAAGTAAAGCTGGAACTGTCCCAGTTGCACCGCGATATTTCGACACTTATGTCGGCGATGGTGGAAGCACGTGGCCAGGGCTCGGATTCATCCGGCGTGGTGCTGTCTGGCGAACGCAACCTCATCGACGTTAACGATTTGTCACTCAGCATGGCGAGCATCCGGAAACTCTTTAATGTGTTCGATCACAAGACCCAGTTAATGGAATTGCTTGACGTAAGCAATCGTGCCGAGGGCGTAAAGATTTTCATCGGTGGGGAATCCACGCTGGTGCCGCTGGATGAGTTTTCCGTCGTCACGGCGCCCTACGAAGTAGACGGACAAATCGTCGGAACGGTCGGCGTTATCGGCCCGACGCGAATGGCGTATGAGCGGGTGATTCCAATTGTTGATGTGACAGCGAAACTGCTGTCATCGGCCCTCTCACAAAATTAGTTTTGCAAACGCCATATCCGGGGCGGCTTTTAGAGCATTTTTGCTCCAAAAACCGCTCTGCCGCTTGATCTATACTTATTTACCCTCTCATGGCATACAAAACGGAACCACCGTTCGTCCACGGCACACCAAGTTCCACTGGCATCCTGCTGGTAAACCTCGGCACGCCGGATGAGCCGAACAAGTCAGCGGTGCGACGCTATTTGAAACAATTTTTATCCGATACCCGCGTGGTCGAGATTCCCAAACCGGTCTGGTGGCTGATTCTCAACTTGATCATCCTTAATTTTCGGCCGTCAAAATCGGCAAAAAAATACGCAAGTATCTGGATGAAAGAAGGATCACCGCTGCGCATTTATACTTCGCGCCAGACACAGATGCTGCGCGGCTTCCTCGGCGAAAAAATCAGCAGTCCACTAAGGATTGAGTACGCAATGCGCTACGGCAATCCATCGATCGCAAGTGCCCTAGATAAAATGAGAACGGCAAATTGCGAGAATATTCTGGTGCTGCCGCTCTACCCGCAGTACGCCGCCAGCACCACCGCTTCAACGATGGACGAACTCGGCCGGGTGCTGGCTTCGACCCGCAACGTGCCGGGCATCCGTTTTGTACGGAGCTTTCACGATCATCCTGCCTACATCAAAGCCATCGCTAAAAATGTGCTCGCCGAATGGATGAAAATCGGTCGGCCCAATTTCTCGACAGACAAGCTGTTGATGACGTTTCACGGACTCCCGCAATTTCATCTCGACAAGGGGGATCCGTACCACTGCCAGTGCCACAAGAGCGCGCGCCTGATTGCCGACGAACTGGGCTTGAAGAAAGACGAATACGTTGTCACATTCCAATCGCGGTTTGGCAATGCGGCCTGGCTACAGCCTTATACCGACAAGACGCTCGAAAAACTTGGCAGCGCCGGCAGCAAACGCGTCGATGTGATTTGTCCGGGGTTTGCGGCGGATTGCCTGGAGACGCTGGAAGAAATTGCGATGGAGGCGAAAGAGACTTTTCTGCATGCGGGTGGCAAGGTGTTCAATTACATTCCGGTGGCAAATGATACCCAAGCATATGTGAGTGCGCTGGCCACGATTGCGCAGGAGCAATTGGTGGGATGGGTGAGTGAAAAGTGGGATCGGCAGGCAGCGAAGCTGGAAGGTGAAGCGTCGGCTGTGAGAGCCAAAGAGATGGCGGCTGCAAAGTAGAATTTCGGAGAACTCTAGCAATGGTGGGGGTTTGCAGGTGTTTTCGGCCCCGGGATGCTCGCTGCTGCTGGTATTTCGTCATCCCCTGCAGACGGGAATCCAACTTTCGCAGGGGGTGCCAGCGGCGCTTACTTACTACCGATGCGGTGCTTGCCCGGCGATGGTCTTTGCCGATGGTAAAGCCGGATTACCCAGCGCTAATCCAGGCTACCCGCTGCTATCCATGCAATCGGATTTTCGAGCGCGTGTGACCCGCAATGCCGATGAGTGCTGCATGCGCGAGATTGACGAATACCCCCACCATCAAAAAGACTTCGCCGATATGCAGCCATGGCAAGCCGAAAACATTCGCCCCAGTCAACAACGGGCACCACGAAGATTGTGCCCGGCAAAAGCCTTTGACGATTACACAATAGAGAAATCGTCGCCGCACAATATTTTGTTCCATAGCGCCGGGCTTATGTCGAATTAACCGGTGCCTGAGGATCAGGAAAATGGAAACAAAGTTGCCGACGATGCTTGCGATAACCGCGAACCATTATTTTTGAAAGGCCAATGCAGCCACTCACTATTTCTTAACTCCAAAACAATGCTCAAGGGAAGGAAACGTCCCTCCCCTGACCTCCGCCGCATATTCC
>JAYVKG010000333.1:0-4625 GCA_043768625.1 Betaproteobacteria bacterium | reverse complement strand
ATTTCGCTGGGACGGTCAATAATACGTTCAGCGATTTCATCGAGCGCAGCTTGCGAAAACTTGTCCAAGTCTGCGCTGCGCGGCAAGTACTGTCCCGCGATGCCGTTCGCATGTTCGATCGCCCCCTGTTGCCACGGGCTGTGCGCATCCGCAAAGTACACCGCGATCTGTAGCTGTTGAATCAGCAAAGCATGCTGGGCCATCTCGCTGCCCTGGTCGCAGATCAGGGTCTTGCGCAGTGCGCATTGCACATTGCACAGGGTACCGATCCCAATGCACGCGCGAACGCTTTCCGCACGGTTGTTGCTTGCTTGTCGGGGGTGCGCACCAGCACCAGTTTGCGGCTGACCGGCTCCAGCATCGTGCCCACCTGGCTATGCTGCTTCATCCGATAGTCAGATCGCCTTCCCAATGCCCCGGCAGCAGACGCGTGTCCACCTTTAGGCGGCGCTCATGAATCGATACCGCGCCAACGATGCGAACTTGGGCGGGCTTACCCCCTTTGGCTTGACGTGGGCGACGCTTCTCGGGTCCCTGATGCAAGCCTTCGGCCACCAACAGTGCTTTCAACTGGCTGCGCGGCAGGATGCGGACGGCGTCATGGATTGTCATGACGAAAAGATGCCAGTTTGCGTCGTTCGGTTAATCTTGCTTCAGTCGGCAGGCGATCGCTCTGGAGGACCACCCCGTCAGTAACTGTGTCCGCACATGGTCGCTTAACGCGCATGTGCCTGCCTCTGCCGCTAAATCCAGTCTTCGTTTGCGCCCGCCGCGACGCTTGGCGATGACGGCTTGTTGCGGAACCCAGTATCCCCGGCAAAGCAGCAGCACGCCCGCATTATCTGCCGGAATTTAATGACGCAATTTCTCACGGCTAATCGTGCTTGCGGATCGTTTCAGCTGCCTGCTGATGGCTCGACCATTGAGTCCTTGCGCCAATCCAATACTGATCTGCTCGCGTTCCTTCGCGTCCGAATGTGGACCGCACGGACGACTACGCTGGCTTTCATTCATCGCAACACCTCCATCGGCTATGTTCTGCAGGTGTTGCAGGTATTGTTGTTCCCACTTAGCCAATAATTTCTATCGTTGCAACGTTGGTTTGCGCGTTTTTTTGGCGGCCATGAGCCTCCGCCTTGTGCGCGGCCGCGTCAATGGGCAGGTGGCAGGTCAATGCGCGGACACAGTTAGTTTTCCGGCCCAATCATGCGCGCGGGTTGCACCCACAAATCAAACTCCGCCTCTGTCACTGCAGCCAGAGCCAGTGCCGCTGCGCGCAGCGTGCTGCCATCTTTATGTGCGCGCTTGGCAATCTCGGCTGCACGCTCATAGCCAATATGTGGTGCAAGGGCGGTGACCAGCATCAGCGAGCGTTCCATCAGTTCGGCAATGCGGGCCGGATTGACTTCGATGCCCCGCACGCAATGTTCTTCGAAGCTCGCCATGCCGTCGGCCAGCAGCCTCACAGTTTGTAAGAAATTATGTGCGACCAGCGGTTTGAAAACATTCAACTCAAAGTTGCCTGAAGCGCCGCCGAAATTAATGGCGACATCGTTACCGAACACTTGCGCGCAAAGCATGGTGAGTGCCTCGCACTGGGTGGGATTGACCTTGCCCGGCATGATCGAACTGCCCGGCTCGTTTTCAGGAATTGAAATTTCGCCAAGGCCGGCACGTGGGCCAGACGCCAGCCAGCGAATATCGTTGGCGATTTTCATGAGCGCTGCAGCCAGTGTTTTCAGCAGGCCGTGCGCGGCAACCAATTCGTCATGGGCGGCCAGTGCGGCAAATTTATTGGCTGCGGTTTCAAACGGCAGGCCGGTATGACGGGCAAGTTCGGCGGCAACACGTTTGCCAAATTCGGCATGGGTATTTAGGCCGGTGCCGACGGCAGTGCCGCCGACGGCTAATCTATACAACCATGGCAGGCCGGCGGTCACAATGGTGCGGGCAAATTCCAGTTGCGAAACATAGCCGGAAATCTCCTGGCCCAGCGTTAGGGGTGTGGCATCCTGCAAATGAGTGCGACCGATCTTGATGACACGATCGAACAAAGTTGATTTTTGCGCGAAACTTTTGGTTAACTTGTGCAGCGATGGCAGCAAATGGCTGTTGATGCCGATGGCCGCTGCCACGTACATCGCGGTAGGAAAAATATCGTTTGAAGACTGGCCGAGATTTACCGCATCGTTGGGATGCACAAGACGTTTCATGCCGCGTTCGCCGCCCAGAATCTCGGACGCGCGATTGGCCAACACTTCATTCATGTTCATATTGGTCTGCGTGCCGGAGCCAGTTTGCCACACCGAAAGCGGGAATTCGTCGTAATGCTTTCCGGCCAGCACTTCGTCGGCGGCGGCGATGATCGCGTTCGCCGGTTTGGCAGGCAGTAATTGCAAATCCCGATTGACCACTGCCGACGCGCGCTTGACCATGGCCAGCGCCATAAGCAATTCGGTCGGCATGCGTTCGGTGGAAATGTAAAAATGCTGCAGGGATCGTTGTGTTTGCGCGCCCCACAGGCGTCCAGCCGGGACGTCGATCAAGCCAAAGGTATCTCTTTCTGGTCGGTTCATGCTGCTCACCTATTGGGTTTTGGTGCCGCGGCTTGACAAGACGTTTGGCGGTGCGTCGAAAGAATCGGCACGCGACACCGTCCAGAACACTTTGAATACCGGCATTTCAGGAACGTCCGACAGCAGTTCTCCGGGTGTAGCCCACGCATGCAACGCCGCAAGCGAGCGCACCTCGGTCGAGGACACGCGGCGAATGACGTGCTCCGGGCCAAGATCGCACGGATGGGTAAGGCCTGCTGCAGAAAGCAATTCTTTCAGCGCGCGCAGTGTATTTTGATGAAACTGGAAAACCCGCTCGGCTTTGTCGGGTACTACCAATGCGCGCATCCGCTTCGGGTCCTGGGTGGCTACGCCGGTGGGGCAGCGTCCAGTGTGGCAGGTCTGCGCTTGCAGGCAGCCTAGTGAAAACATAAAGCCGCGCGCGGAATTGCACCAATCGGCACCCATTGCAATGGTGCGCGCCACATCAAATGCGGTGACGATTTTCCCCGATGCGCCAATGCGGATGCGATCACGCAAATTTACCCCGACCAATGTGTTGTGCACCAGCATCAACGCTTCACGCAGCGGCGCACCGACGTGGTCGGTAAATTCCAAAGGCGCGGCACCGGTGCCGCCTTCGCCGCCATCGACCACGATGAAATCGGGCGTGATGCCGGTTTGCTGCATTGCTTTGACGATGCCAAACCATTCCCAGGGATGACCGACGGCAAACTTGAAGCCGACCGGCTTGCCGCCAGACAACATGCGCAGCTTGACCACGAATTGCAACAGGCCAAGCGGCGTTGAAAAAGCCGAATGTTTGGCTGGTGATACGCAATCGACGCCCTCCGGCACGCCGCGCGCGGCGGCGATTTCTGCCGTGACCTTTGCACCAGGCAATACGCCGCCATGGCCCGGCTTGGCACCTTGCGAAAGTTTTATTTCGATCATCTTGACCTGGTCAGCGCTTGCATTCGCGGTGAATTTTTGCTCGTCGAAATTGCCTTCCGGCGTGCGACAGCCAAAATAGCCGCTACCGATTTCCCAAGTGAGGTCGCCGCCGCCGATACTGCCGTCGCCACGGTGATAACGCGAGATCGACCCTTCACCAGTGTCGTGACAAAAATTGCCGCGACGGGCGCCTTCGTTCAGCGCGAGAATAGCGTTGGCCGAAAGCGCGCCGAAGCTCATCGCCGAAATGTTGAAGACGCTGGCCGAATAAGGCTTGGTGCAATCCGGTCCGCCAATGACAATGCGGAAATCGTGATTGTGAATTTCTATCGGCGCGATCGAATGATTTATCCATTCATATTGCGGCTCATATAGATTGAGTTGGGTACCGAACGGCCGCTTGTCCTCCACTCCCTTGGCGCGCTGGTAGACGATTGACCGTTGCGCGCGTGAAAACGGCAGTTCTTCGCGGTCGGCTTCAATAAAATATTGGCGAATTTCCGGGCGGATGTATTCGAAGAAAAAGCGAAAATGCGCCAACAACGGATAGTTGCGGCGGATGGACTGCTTATCCTGGGTGTAATCGGTCAGACCCACCAGCGCGAGCAACGAAAACAGCGTGGCCGGCCATAGCCAAAGCGTTGTCAGTGGCGTCAAAGCGAGGCAAAGCAATGCAAGTATCGCGCAGCCGGCCCACGTCCAGTATCGTTGTGGCACCAGTGAATCCAGGGTATTGAACACGATCAGTTGTCTCCGGTAGCGGTGACGGGATAATAGCAGCCCGCGTGGCGGATTAAGGCGGTTGGGTGGCGTGAAGCGCTTTTGCCCGCATCCATCCAGGGACCCTTTGGGCAATTTTTTGATTAATGTTGTCGTGCACCCGCCGCTGAAACTCAGCCGCCATTGGCGTGACAGAAACATCCGCAGCGCTTGCTGCAACCGTTGCGGATACGGCACCTTTGGCCAGCTTTACCGGTGTCATGTATACATCCGTCTGATTGGCCGGATTGCCGCTATTGGTGCGCACGTAAAATGGATAAAAATTGGCACCATCACTTGTCAGGCCCATGTAATCGCCGAGAAAATAGCCCCGCGCAATCGGCGCAGCGGCAAGAT
>JAYVKG010000332.1:0-3630 GCA_043768625.1 Betaproteobacteria bacterium | reverse complement strand
GCCTGCCAAATGGTCGGTCAGCATGTAGTCGACCGTTTTCGGCGAGAGAATACGTACGCCATCGAGTTCACCGCCGTTAAGCAGCATCTGCGCGAAGCGCAGGTAGTCGTCGGCGGTGGATACCGCACCGCTGCCGCCGGAAAAGCGCGGTGGTGGTTTGCTGATGTCGTTCAGGGCAATTTTTATTTTCAGTTGCGGATCGGTCGCGAATGGCTCGGCAATGCGGTCTTGTTTTGCAAGCGCCACCGAAAAGCCGCTGTCTTTCATCCCCAGCGGGCGAAAAATCCGCGCCTCCAGAAGCGCCTCGAGCGATTGCCCCGAGACACGTTCGAGCACCACCCCCAGCACATCGGTTGCGATGCTGTATTCCCACTTGGCCCCGGGCTGCGATTGCAGGGGTATTTTGGCCAGCTTTTCAAGCCACGCGCTACTTGTCAGCTCAACATTGTCGATGCGGTTTTTTTTGTATTCGTCTTTGACCATTGACCTGCCCTCAAAACCGTAGGTCAATCCCGCCGTGTGCCTCAGCAGGTCGTGAATCGTCATCGCGCGCGCAGCCGGCATGGTTTCCAGGTTTTTTTTGCCGCTCGCATCCGCCCGCTCCACACCGACCGTCAGGTTTGCCAGCTCAGGCAAATAGGTCGATACCGGCTCGGCGAGCAATATTTTGCCCTCTTCAACCATCATCATGGCTGCCACCGAGACCAGCGGCTTGGTCATCGAGTAGAGTCGGAAAATCGAATCACGCCGCATTGTCGCTTGCGATGTCGGATCCTGCACCCCAACGGTTTCGGCAAGCACCAGACTGCCGTTGCGCGCCACCAAAATAACCGCGCCCGGCAGGCGTGCATCACGCACTTCCTGGTTGATTTTGGCGCGCAGGGCTTCCAGGCGCACCGATGAAAAGCCCTGGTTATATATATTCGGCAGCGCGCCGTTAGCTGCGGCGCAAAGCAGCGTCGCGCCACCGGTCACGAACGCAATGATTGAGCACTTGAAAAAAGGACGTAAGTTCATTTGACTTTCCAGGTTCGCTATTGGCCGGGGCTGATTATGCGTTGATTACCCTTAAAATGCAGAGATGTCGATGGCTCTCCTCCTCATCCCCGATTTCGCCCTTATCGTGGCCGGATTTTTTCTTAATCGTTTCACTAATTGGGGTCGTGGTTTTTGGGGCGGACTGGAAAAATTAATTTATTACGTGCTGTTTCCAGCGCTGCTATTTAAGTCCATCGCCAATACAAAAATCGACTTCGTCGCCGCGGCACCGGCGTTGAAGACGGCGGTGGTCATCGTGCTGGTTGGCATCCTGCTCGCCTGGCTGGCCAAGCCACTGTTGCGCCCGTCAGAAAAGACTTTTGCCTCCGGCTTTCAGACTGCGTTCCGCTTCAATTCCTACATCGGACTGGCGATTGCGGGACGCCTGCACGGGGAGGCGGGCATCGCTGCCATGGGCATCATCATTGGCACATTGGTGCCGCTGTGCAATATCGCTTCCGTGTGGGCGCTTGCCCGACACAGTAATGCGAATCTGGTGAAGGAACTGATCCAGAATCCTTTAATCATAGCCACTATCGGCGGCATCCTGTATTCGCTTTCCGGGCTACCGTTGCCAGAGATGCTGGAGATGTCGCTGTCGCGCCTGGGCGCATCGGCACTGGCGTGCGGCTTGTTGTGCGTGGGTGCTGCGCTGGAGTTAAAAAATAGTGGTGGAAATGCCCGGTTGATTGGTTATTTCACCGCCATCAAGCTGATTGCGATGCCGGTTGCGGCAATTTTTACCGCGCGCGCACTGGACGTATCGGGTGTGTTTCTGGATGTCGTGGTGTTATTCTCAGCACTTCCGACTGCCACTTCCGCATATGTGCTGGCGGTGCGCATGGGTGGTGATGGGTCGCTGGTCGCGCTGGGTATAACCATCAGCACGCTGGCTGGAATGGTCGCCATTCCGTTATGGCTAAATGTCAGCAGGATTTTTTAGGGGAAATATTATGCAACTCGGAAATGAGCAGGAAAGCGACAACGTCGAGGATGGCCGCGGTTCGGGGGGTGGAATGGCGCGTGTCGGCGGCATCGGCATAGGCACGGTTGTCATTGCGCTGGTGGCGAGTTATTTTTTTGGCGTGGACCCGTCAACGATTCTGAACATGGGCCAGGCGGTACAAAGCCATTCGAACTCCGCCCCCTCGCAACCGATCGACCCCGCCAACGATCCAGACATCGCGTTGAAATCGGAGGTGAGCAAGATACTTCACAGCACCGAAACCAACTGGACGCAGATTTTATCTGATCAGGGAGGGCAATACCGAAAGCCAAAGCTGCATTTGTACACCGGACGAACTAACACCGCGTGCGGTACGGGTCAGGCAGCGCAAGGACCGTTTTACTGTCCGGGCGACGAAAAGGTTTACCTGGACATGGGTTTTTTCCGCGAGATGGAAACCCGCTTTCACGCCGGTGGAGATTTTGCGCGCGCTTACGTAATCGCTCATGAAATTGGTCATCATGTGCAGAAACTCACCGGCATTACCGACAAGACCGATGCCATGCGCCAGCGGTTGTCGGAAAAAGACTACAACAAGGTTTCGGTGCGGGTCGAGTTGCAGGCGGATTGTTTCGCAGGCGTGTGGGCGCACCACGCCAATAAGTCCAAGCCGTTTATTGATGCCGGGGATGTCGACGAAGCATTGCGCGCGGCCAACGCGATCGGTGACGATATGTTGCAAAAACAATCACGCGGCGTGGTCGTTCCGGATTCCTTTACGCATGGCAGTTCTGCGCAGCGAGTCCGCTGGTTCAAGACCGGCTTTGAAAATGGTAATACGAAAGCCTGCGACACCTTCGCGGCGCGGGATATTTAATGCTGGTTACAGCGCGTTAGCAGGTGTGACGCAACAACCAAAGGCCAGGTTGACTGACCGAATTTCGGAGATTATTGCCCCATCGTTTGCCACTGTCAGGCAGAATTCAAAGCCGCCCGCTTTCAGCATAAAAAACCCCCGAGACCCGGGGGCTGAATCCACGCCATTAGGGCGTGGAGGAGGAGACTATTGGGGGATACGTCTTCGGGGTTACGCCTACACGCCGGGGACCGCCGCGCAAAATCGGCTGTCAGTGCCGCGTAGTACTGCGTCAGCGGCCCAACCAGACCATTAGCAGCGCGCCTATCAGTAACGCGGCCATTAGCGCCGACGCCGCTTTTAAATCGTCCGAGTCGGAAATTTCGCTTCGATTTGCCCGTCCGCTTGCCAGCTCGGCTTGAAAATAGTCGAGCTCTATCTGATCCGTCAATTTCACGCTACACCTGCTTTCATCCTGTTACGCTTGCTGCGTTGCACAACAAGAACATAGGAGCGGGTGGTGCAATTATCCAATCGTATGTTTGGATGGTCATCATTGATTTTGCTTATATCGCGGTTAAGGCATTGTTGCGTTGCAACATTTAGGCATAAAATAAGTTTCAGGCAATCACCCGGATCCTTTTCGATGGAGCTCTACCAGTTGCGCAGTTTCGCTGCCATCGCCGAGTTTGGTCAGCTCACGCGCGCTGCGGAAAAACTGCACGTGAGCCAGCCGGCGGTGTCCGCGCAGCTCAAAGCGCTGGAAGACAAACTTGGCTTGGCCTTATTC
>JAYVKG010000331.1:0-1531 GCA_043768625.1 Betaproteobacteria bacterium | reverse complement strand
CTCGTCGCTGCCCGCGTGCTGCATTGCCACCACCACGAAACCATGGCTCGCCCAGTGCGCCGCCCAGCATTGCCCGCCTTCCCGGGTGCCGCCAAGTCCGTGAGAAAACAGAATGACCGGAAATCTGGTGGCAGGCTTGATACCGGCCGGGATGACCGGGAAATATACTTTGACCGGCACCTCGCGCATTCTGGGGCCATCCCGCCAAGTCTCTAGCGACGACTCGATTTTGTACGGTACGGTTGGAACTGCCTGCAATTTGCCGCAAACGCCCGCATTATTCAATGCGGGCGTGACCATGCCCGGGAGCGCCAACTCGCTCGCCGAAGCAAGCATTTGCGAAATGATGTAAGCGAGGAAACACGAAACCCCGACAACCACCATGTATTTCACCACCACGGACCAGGTTCGCATCACGTCACGGTGTGGTCAAAATACAATATGCACAATCTCGCATGGAATAATTTCCCGGGCGCCGGCCAATGTTACTTGGGCTTATTG
Source organism: Betaproteobacteria bacterium (assembly GCA_043768625.1). Classification (GTDB taxonomy): domain Bacteria; phylum Pseudomonadota; class Gammaproteobacteria; order Burkholderiales; family Usitatibacteraceae; genus UKL13-2. Next base: position 1,030 of record JAYVKG010000331.1, on the reverse strand, counting down.
GCAGCGCGTTTCTGGTGCCACGCCTTCATTTCCTCTTTGGTGATGAATCCATCTTTATTAGCATCGATCTCGTCGAAGTGTTTAGCCATCCGCGGCAGTGCGGCCGCCTCAGTGCGGCTAATTTTGCCATCACCGTCTGCGTCCGCGGCTTTCAGGCGGTCGTGCATCTTGTGCGCGCGTTCGCTTTTTCCTCCCGCTGGCGGATCGACAGGGACATCGGCAATAGCGAGCGAGGCACCAACGCTTGCCGACAGCAGTACGGTGATCAATGCGACGTTTAATTTTTTCATGGTGTTCTCCAATGTGTTGAAGTGTTGTTACAGCTCAATGCCCGTGCTCGCCTGTAGTTCGCGTTGAACTTAATTATTTGGCACGCACAGGTTAAACAATAGAACGTGCAATGTGCGTTGAAGTTGCCTATGCTTGGTAACGGCATGTAACGGCAGTGCTTGTCTCCCATAAGCGGGTGGCTTTTGCTAACATTTACTTACAACTCGGCGGCGGTTTGCACCAGCGGCAACGGCCCTCGCCCTTAATATGCGCCTATGACTATTTCCCAGACACACACTTTGCCGCGCCACCGCATTCTGGTGGTTGATGATGATTTGCGGCTGCGCGATTTGTTGAAGCGTTACCTGACTGAACAGGGTTTCGCCGCCGATACCGTTGCCGATGGTGCAGGACTTGATCGTGCATTCACGCGCAATCGCTACGATCTGGTGGTGCTCGATATCATGTTGCCGGGTGAGGACGGGTTTGCGGTGTGCCGCCGGCTGCGCAGTTCGTCGGCAGCAGAAGCCAACATACCCATCATCGTGCTAACAGCCAAGGGCGACGACGTCGACCGCATCGTGGGCCTTGAAATCGGCGCTGACGACTACATGGCGAAGCCTTTCAATCCTCGCGAACTGGTCGCGCGCATCAATGCGGTGTTGCGCCGCCAGGCACCGCTGCCGGCACCGGGTGCGCCGGCCGAGACCGATACGGTCATCCTGTTCGGCCCGTTCAGCCTAAACCTGGGCACCCGCGC
>JAYVKG010000330.1:0-2117 GCA_043768625.1 Betaproteobacteria bacterium | reverse complement strand
CCTCATCAAAACCGCCGATTTTGTCGAAAGTACTCATCGCAATGAGACTGCCTGAACTGATTAGAAAATCGCAGGCAATCAGTTTTTCGTGGCTGACGGCGCAACGCATGTGAAGATTGCGAACCCAGCCGAGGCGGATGAATGGATACTCGTGTGCGTCTCGTGAATCGACAATGCGCGGGCCGACCGCAGCCACGGGCCGCAACGCACTCTCACCGGCTGCCTGCTGATAGCCCGCCACCAGCTTGCTCACCATGTCCGCAGCAGGAACGCTATCGTGGTCCAGCAGCAAAACGAATTCGGCACCTTGCCTGCGCGCCGCCTCAACGCCGACGTTGAATCCGGAGGCGATACCGCCATTTTCGTTTAGCGAGATAAAGTCAATGTGCGGCGCGTTTGCCAGCATGGCCACAATTTCCGGTTGATTGAGCCCGCTCTTTACCGGTGGTTCCGACCCGTTGTCAACAATGATAATTTTATCGACCTGGTCATATAGCGCCAGCAACTGCCGCGCGAGCAGAAGCGGATCGGAGTTGAAAGCGACAGTGATGCTGGTTATGCGCATGTGCGGCCGGTGTAAATTTTATTAATGACGTAACCTGACGATATCTTCAACGAGCGCAAACCCCGTCTTCCACAATTCTAGTCGATACATGTTGCGCGCCGATTCAAAGCATCGTTGCCTGCTGTCAAAATATCAACAATTACCAGAAAAACTCTGGTCAAGTCTGATTTGAATGTGGCTCGACAAGATCACCAGGAACGGATCTAACAATTTATCGTTCGTCCTGAACCTGCCTCTTTATCGGAGTTTCCCTGGTATTGGCGGACATTCCAGGGCATTAATAGCCTGGGAGCCGCATCAGCTGGCATTCTACGTGGTGATGTGCTGATTAAACATCCAACAATAGAGCCCAAGCCGCCGGGTTTATGCACCACTGCCGCCGGCAGAATGGTTTAACGCGCGCAATCCATTTTTCGCGATATTATCCGGGATCACTGACGTTGTTCCCGTCAGAAGGTCTGCATGCAACAAACTATGATCCTATTCAAATGAACCAGGAAAGTTTGGTCAAGGTTATTGCCTTTTATTTTCCGCAGTTGCACGCGATTCCCGAGAACGATGAATGGTGGGGCAAGGGGTTCACCGACTGGGTAAACGTAAAAAGAGCCAAGCCGCAATTCCGTGGACACTTCCAGCCACGCGTACCGCTTGATGATCGCTATTACGATCAGTCGCAAATCGAAACGTTGAAATGGCAGATCGGTCTCGCAAAAAGCCACGGGCTGCATGGCTTCTGCCATTACCACTACTGGTTCGAAGGCAAGCAGTTGCTGGAAACGCCGACGAACATGATGCTGGAATCGAGGGAGCTTGATTTTCCGTTTTGCCTTGCCTGGGCCAATGAAACCTGGTCGCGGCGGTGGGACGGACGCGACCACCACGTTCTTCAGGAACAGCGGCATACGCCAGACAAGGCGATGTGGGAACGCCACTTCAAGTATCTTTTTCGCGCGTGGAGCGACGAGCGTGCAATCAAAATTGATGGCAAACCTGTGTTCCTGATCTACCGGCCGCATCGCATCGAAAAAATAGGCGAGATGTTCGATTTCTGGCGCGAATTAGCGCAACAGCGTGGCCTGCCGGGACTGTTTTTTGTTGCGATGAAGCAGTACGAATACCCGAACCCGGAAGTGCTCAAGTACTTTGACGCTTCCATGCATTTCCAGCCATTTGAAGCGCTGTTTTCGCCTGACTTTCCGCAGCCGGTATTTGAGACCAGCAAGTTACTGCGCCCGTTTCGGCTACTGCCTGATCGTATCCAGGATATCTTGCGCGCAATCCGCTATAAATTCTTTCCTGCCCTCACCTTCTACGACTACGATGAGGTTTGGAAGCAAATTCTCAAACTCGAACGCGATGGCGGGCTACCCACATTTCCAGGTGCCTTTGTCGATTGGGATAACACGGCACGCTATGTCAATCGCGCAAGAATCTTCAAGGGCGCATCGCCTGATCGATTCGCTTACTGGTTCAAGCAACTTGTGGACGCGACCGCCAGACGTCCGAACCCCGAAAGAATCATTTTCATTAACGCGTGGAACGAATGGGCGGA
>JAYVKG010000329.1:0-15111 GCA_043768625.1 Betaproteobacteria bacterium | reverse complement strand
GGTTGCCACAGCGGCAAGCCAGAAATATATATAAAAATCCGGTGATGGCCCGCTTGACGAGGGCGCCGCGTTTCCGGACGCGAGTTCAGGCGTTCCCATCGCCAGTGGGGCCTCAGGGTCGGTGCTTTCGATGGTGGTTGCGGTGCCGCGTCCGCTTCCCAACTCTTCGATTCTGTCTTCCTTGGCCTCGGTTGTGTTAACCACATCTGCAGGCAGCGCCTGCACCACTGCCACCCTCGGTTTAACCACCACGGCGTCTTCCTGCTGATGGATGACGACGTACCACCAAATTCCCCAAAAAGTGACCATCGTCAGCAATAGCGGAAATATCATCGCTGTTGCATTTTTTACAATGGCAACATAACCAAAACGTTTGCCGTCGTAATCAATTTTTAGAGCCCGTCCTGGACTCAACAAAGCTGTCAGTAAGCTGACAACCATGTTTTGCGAGTAGGCTTCTTGCAACCGCGGCACCCAATCCGGAATCGGTGCGCGGGTTTCGCTTTCCGGCAGCTTCGGCGCAATTTTTGGATTAATCAGCGCCCAGCCAATAATGTAGATCAAATACAGAAATGCCAGAAAGAAGCCGGGGAACATGGCAGCTGCATACAGCTTTACCACTGATTGCCCGGCGATGGCGGCATAGACGATGATCATGACCGAGGGGGGAATCAGTATGCCAAGCGTTCCCCCCGCCGTAATTACACCGGCCGCGAGTCGTACGTCATATCCTGCCTTGAGCATCGGATTAAATGCAATAACACCCATCAGCACCACCACCGCACCGACCAAACCGCTGGCGATGCCCCAAAAGGTGCAGATGATCAGCGTCGCGACCGCCAGCGACGCAGGCACCCGCCGAAAGGCGAGTTGTACCGCGTAGAACATTTTGTCGACCAGCGCGCCGCGTTCCATCACGTAACCCATCAGCACAAACAGCGGTATGGATATAAGCGTGTCGTTGGTCATTGCACCATAAGTGCGTTGCACCATGAGGTCAAAGATGCGATTTTGTGTCCACGACTGGGATGGGTCATAAAAGGCGATGAAACCGAAGAACATGCCCAGCCCCATCAGCGTGAATGCCGTTGGAAAGCCCAGCATGATCACGACCACGATCAGGCTCAGCATCAACAATCCGAGTGCGGGATCGCTCACTTGTCGGGCCCGCTATATTTTGTGTCGCGCTCGCCGACCTCGATTGAATGGCCGCGCCCTACATCTTCGGCCGCACGGTCACCAAGGCCGCGCCTTGATGCCACGTCATCGATTTCATGGGCCTGTTCGATCACACGATTGCGTGTTTCTTCGTCGACGTGGGTGCTACTGGCGAGTTGTTGCTCGATCACGTCGATTTCTTCAGCATCTTTCAATCGTGCCGGCCACGCTCCGCTTTTGATACAAACCACGCAGCGGACGATTTCTGCAATACCTTGGAGCATAACTAATGCGCCTGCAATGGGAATAAAAGCTTTGAAAAAATAAATTGGCGGGCCGTCCGCAGTGACGCTTGAATGCTCGCGAATCTTCCATGCAGTATCAGCATAGTCCCAGCCGGCGTAACACAGCGCGGCGATACCCGGCAGAAAAAAAATGAAGTAAAGCGCCAGGTCGAGCGACGCCTGGGTGCGTGGTCGCATTGAACCGTATAGAAAGTCGCCGCGCACGTGCCCATCCTGTGCCAGCGTGTAAGCTCCGCACATCATGAAGGTTGTGCCATAGAGCATGTTGGTAACATCAAAAAACCACGATGATGGGTCATTCAGCAAATAGCGCTTGAATACTTCGCCTACAACGACGAGCATCAGTAGTCCGATTACCCAAGCGAATGCCTTGCCGCACCAGGTACTGACGCTATCGACCCAAAACAAAAAACTTTGGACCTTCATGATGTCTCCCCGATTATTCACATCCGTGCCGATCGTGAACGCTCAAAAAAAACACCACCCTGCGGACGCCGCAGGGTGGCACCTTGCTTTTAAGATCGACTATGCCTTCTTGGCGAAGTAGTGATTGGCAGCCATTTTGAAATCGATGTTGGTGTCGTTCTGCCAGCTTGTCGCCCGCTTCGCAAACGCTCGCTGTGATTCTATGACACGCTTGAACATGGGGTTTTCCGCCGATTTCTTCGCCACAATTGCATCCCAAACAGTCAACTGTTCAACGAGAATAGAATTCGGCGTCTTGTAGAATTTGACCTTATCCTTCGTTTGCAACTCTATGTAATCCGTCGAGTAGCGCTCAATAGCCTTCCATGACATATCCGCCGAAGAAGCCTCCACAGCCGTGGCAATAATCGACTTCAGCTTTCCTGGCAATGCATCGTATTTCTTTTTATTGAAAATGATTTCAAACTGCTCGCCGGACTGATGCCAGCTTTGTAACATGCACACCTTGGAAACGTCAGCAAAACCGAGCGCGCGGTCGGAAGTGGTGTTGTTGAATTCGGCCGCGTCCAGCAAGCCGCGATCCATGGCAGCAACAATTTCGCCGCCCGGCAACGCATTTACCGCCGCGCCCAAGCCCTGGAAAATATCGATCGACAAGCCAACCGTACGGAATTTAAGGCCTTTAAAGTCTTCCTTTTTGGTGATCGGCTTTTTATACCAGCCCAACGGCTGCGTCGCCATCGGTCCGTACAGAAACGACACCACATCCAGATTAAGAGTCTTATAAATTTCATCCAGCAAGACCTTGCCACCGCCATAGTAGTGCCACGCAAGCACCATATTAGCGTCCATGCCAAAAGCTGGACCGGAGCCCCAAATCGCCATCGCGGAATTTTTGCCGTACCAATAAGCGAGCACCCCGTGACCGCCGTCGAGCGTCCCTTTACTAACCGCATCGATCAAATCAAATGCCTTGACGACCGAGCCAGCTGGCAGCACTTCAATTTTCAAATCGCCGCCGGACATGTCGTTGACTTTCTTGGCATAGTCCTGCGCGTATTCGTGAAAAATATCTTTGGTCGGCCAAGTGCTTTGCCAGCGCATCGTGATTGGCCCCGTCTGGCCGTAGGAGATCATCGGGAAGCCGCTAACAGCCGCAACGGCAGTGGCGGCGGAGCCGGCTAGGAATTTTCTACGCGCAGGTTTTGTTTCGGCTGGTTTGGTTTCAATCGACGTGTTGTTAGACTTGATTTCTTCAGTCATACATCCTCCTGATTGGAATTGTGTTTCGACAGGGTACTCGTGCATGCATGCAACTTGCACCGTCCTGCAACCTCGGCTTTTTTAGCTTGTCGCTGGTCGCGATGAAACAGCCTTAGATGCTAGTCGCCCGACATTCGTTACGCAATAGGTACGCGCCAATTAAATGTCGCAACCGTTTTTATCCAGTTGCAATTGTGCACCGCAGCAAGAATGATGTGCTGGACGCGAGCAGCGGGAATAATTGTCCCAATGCGGACACCCTCACAAAAATCACCGCGAAGCAGACATGCAAAAAAACCTGCAGGTATGAACGCAATTTGGCCGAAGTCGAGGATTCGGGCGCCGCGCAGTGGCGCGGCAGACACACCATTAGCCCCCAAGATAGGCGGCTTTGACGGCGGGATCGTTGCGTAATTTCTCTGCCGGGCCACTGACGGCAATACGCCCATTTTCCAGCACATAACCAAAGTCCGCCACGTTCAATGCCGCAGCGGCAAATTGTTCCACCAATAGCATCGTCACACCACGCTCCTTCAAATTGCGGATGATGCGAAAGACTTCGTCGACGAGAATTGGTGCAAGGCCCATCGAGGGCTCATCGAGCAGGATCAGATCAGGGTTCAGCATCACAGCGCGCGCCATCGCAAGCATCTGCTGTTCGCCGCCCGAGAGGGTTCCCGCAAGCTGGGTGCGACGTTCTTTGAGTCGCGGAAACAGTTCCATCGCTTTCTCAAGATCTCCATTTACGTCGCCCTTGGGTCTCGCACCCGTCAGGCGCGGAAACGCACCGAGTAATAAATTATCGTTTACGCTCATCGTGGCGAACACGCGACGACCTTCTGGCGAGTGCGCGAGGCCTGCGCGGCTGATGCGATGCGAATCGAGCCCCGTGATATCTTTGCCACTTAGCGTGACGGAGCCGGAAACCGGCTTGATCATGCCCGAGATTGCGCGCATGGTGGTGGTCTTGCCAGCACCGTTTGAACCGATCAAGGTCACGACTTTGCCTTTTGGAACCTCCAGAGAAATGCCGTGAAGCACCTCGACCTTGCCGTACGCTGCATGAAGATTTGAAATGGATAGCACGCAATACCTCGATTCGCTTACGTTTACGCTGGCGTCGGCGCTTCTGTGTGAGACGAATCAGCCACGCTACTCCCTAGATAGGCTTCAATCACTTTCGGATTGCTCTGCACCATCGCCGGCTCTTCTTCGGCAATTTTCTGGCCGAAGTCGAGCACTGTGACCAAGTCTGATATCGTCATTACCACGTCCATATGATGCTCAATCAAAATAATCGTAATGCCATGATCGCGGATTTTACGAATGATTTCGATCAGAACCTTGATGTCGGGCGCGGTCAGACCTGCTGCTGGCTCATCGAGCAATAAGAGACTCGGGTCGAGGCCAAGGGCCCTGCCGATTTCAAGCAGGCGTTGCTTTCCATAGGGCAGGTTGCGGGCCTCTTCGTTCGCCATATCCGCCAAGCCGACAAATTGCAATATCCCTGCCGCGCGTTGACGCGCTGTGCGCTCCTCGTCACGGTAACGACGCGTGTTGAACACGACATCGAACAAGCTGCTTTTAAAAGTATGGTGTAGACCAACCAGGACATTTTCGGTAGCCGTCATCTCGCCAAACAACTGGACATTCTGGAAAGTGCGCGCTACCCCAGCCAGGGCGATTTGTGATGGTGTGTGACCGATGATCGAGCTGCCATTGAATGAAACGCTGCCTGCGGTGGGCTGATAGATGCCAGTCAGCACATTCATCAGGGTGCTCTTGCCCGAGCCATTCGGGCCGATGAGTCCGTGGATCGCGCCTCTGGCTACCCGCAGGTCAACCGCGTTCAATGCTTTTAAACCGCCAAACTGCATGAGAATGTTGGTGGCGTCCAGCAAGTTGCCCGACGTCTGCACCGATTTGGCGGGCGGTGCCCAAGCGCGGGATGGGTCAGCATTTTCGTTGTCGGCAATAGCGCCAATGCTATGCGGCCAAATTTTTTCCGTAATACTTTTCAGATAGCCGATCACGCCGTCCTGCAAGTAGTACACCACAAACAACGTCATGAAACCAAAGATGGTCAAGCGCCAGTCGACGATGTTTTCCAAGTAATAGGAAAACGCCGCCATCGCAATAACCGATGTCACCGGCACGATCACCTCGCGCCAGGTCTTCTGGCCTTTGACCAACAAGATGGCGGCGATTAACACGCCAACAATCGCCGCGGCCGTGGCTATACCGCGAAATAAACTAATGTCAGAAAGCAAACTTGGAAGCGTCACTACAATCAGCGCGCCAAGCAGAGGGCCGCTGCGGGTTTTGCGCCCGCCCATAATAACGGCAAGCAGGAACAGGATGGTCAGCTCAAAGTTATAGGTGTTTGGTGAAATATATTCTTCGGAATACGTGTAAAGACTGCCCGCCAGTCCAGCCAACGCAGCACTGATGACAAACGCGTAGACCTTGTAGCGATACACCGAGACACCCATGCAGTCGCAAGCCACGGGACTATCGCGCAGCGCCTGAAACGCGCGGCCGAGGTGTGATCGCAGAATACGGTTAACCGCGATTAGCGCGAAGACCATCACCACGGCAACGAAATAAAAGTACTCAAGTTCGTTAAGTTTGTGTCCGAAAAGTGACGGTTTGGGCACCTTGATACCGAGTGGGCCTTCAGTCAGAAACGTCATCTCGTTAATCAGAATCTGGACAATCGTGCCGAACGCCAGCGTCACCATCGCCAGATACGGCCCTGTCACGCGCAACGCAGGCAACGCTAAAATGGCACCAAATATGGCCGTTACCACCAGGCTTGCACCAACCACCACCATCACGTAGGGAACACCCAGCTTGAAAAAGAAAATGCCCGCAGTGTAGGAGCCGATGCCGAAGAGGCCGGCGTGTCCCAGTGAAACTTCGCCGGTGTAGCCGACCACAATATCCAGCCCGAACAGTAAAATCGCGTAAATCAGGATAGTTTCGGCAAGGTGGATGTAATACGGGTTGTGCACCACAACCGGAAACAGTGCCAGTACTGCAATGCCCGCGGCGTACAGGCCGAGTTTCTTGGCGTTCATCGGCTATACCTTCTTGATCGCGGCTTTGCCGAACAAACCTGCCGGTTTAATTGCCAGCACCAGCAATAAAAATACCAGCCCTGGCACTTCCTTGTAACCGGTCGAGATATAAAAGCCGGTGAGCGTCTCGGAGACACCCAGAATGAGCCCGCCTACAACCGCGCCCATCCCGGAGGTGAGGCCGCCAATGATCGCCACCGCAAATGCCTTGAGACCGAGCGACGTACCCATCGTTGCGCCGGTAAGTGTCAGCGGCGCAACCAGCACGCCGGCAAAAGCGGCAGTTGCCGATGACAGCGCATACGAAAATGTAATTACCATGCCGGTATTGATGCCCATCAGGCCAGCAGCATCGGGATCATTGGAGGTAGCGACCACCGCCTTGCCATAAATCGATTTGCGGTTAAAAACTTCAACCGCGAGCATCATGGCAATAGCGCCAATCACCACCAGTACCTGCATCAGTTGCACATTGGCACCAAACATCTGGAATGGCGCTGCAGATACGGGCGATGGAAAGGTGAGGTCGTCCTTGCCCCAGATATTTTCAGCTACATTTTTGAAAATGATGGCGAGTGCAATGGTGGACATGATCCAGCCGAATTCAGATTTGGCTTTGATGGAAGGTCGCACACCGATCCACTCGACCACAGCGCCTTGCATCGCGCCGAAAAGCATGACCAGCGGAATCATCAACCAGTAATTCATGTATGGCCCGCCGTGGATCGTGCTGACGAGGCTGAGGCCCACCAGCGCACCCAGCATCAACGCTTCACCTTGACCAAAATTGAGCGTTCCGGAAGTCGCAAAGGTAAGCTGATAGCCGAATGCGATGACAGCGTAAATCATGCCTAAGGCAATACCACTAAACAACAGTTGGAGCAGAATTTCCATGGCACACCTTATTGTTAGGGGCGCAGTTACCCGTCATCTAATTCAACTGCGGCGGAGTTAGCCGGCAACGCAGGCTCGTCTGCTTTGACCCGCGCACATAAAAAGGCGGCAGCTTAAAGCCACCGCCTGATCATAGCTGGCCAGACCACGCTTGCGTGCAATTACTTGGCGCGCACCACTCTGCCATTTTCTACCTGGCCCATTACTGGCATCCCAAGCTTGATGGCTTCGTGGTCATCGTGGGTAAAAGGTTTATCGTAGCTTGCTACCACGCCGTCGACTTTTTCTTTCAGATTTTCCAGCGCCTCACGCAGCTTGGGGCCGTCGGTTGAACCTGCCTGCTTGATTGCTGCGGCGAGGATGTAGATAGAATCGTATCCTTGCGCCGCTGAGACAGGCGAAGAGATCCGGTCGTTCGCTGGCTTGTAGGCCTTAACGTAGGCGTCGATAAAAGCCTTGCGCTTTGGCGTATTTGCTTCTTGAATGAAGGTCTGTGGCATGCGGGCACCGTCACCATTTTTGCCGGCATTGTCGATGAAGTTACCCATCGACAGCGTCCAGGAACCGAGCATCGGAACTTTCCAGCCAAGCTTTTCCATGCCATTGGCGATTTGCGCCAGCTCTGGGCCGATACCGTAAGTGATCACCACTTCCGCGCCCGCCTGTTTTGATTTCAACAGTTGCGGCGTCATATCGACGTCCTTGATGTTGTATTTCTCGACAGTCACCGGTTTGATGCCCTTGGCCGCGAGCGTGCGTTCGAGGTCCTCACGTCCGAGCTGCCCATAGTTGGTCGAGTCCGCAAGGATCGCCACTTTAGTGAATTTGCGCTTGAGGACTTCATCGACGATCATCGCCGATTGAATCGTGTCATTGGCCGAGGTACGGAAAATGTAATTATCGGGAAATTCCGGCGGCAGAAATTGCTTGGTAACCAGGGTACCCGTTGCAACGTTGTTCATCACCGGAATCTTTGCTTCCTGATAAAACCGCTGCGATGCGAGCGATACACCGGTGTTGATGAAACCCACCGTTGCAGAAACTTTTTCCTTGTTGATCAACTCCTGGGCGATCTGCACGCCGCGCTCGTTCTTGGCCTCATCATCGCGCTCAATCAGCTCGAACTTGCGACCCAACACGCCACCTTTTGCGTTGATTTCAGAGACGGCCAATTTCACGCCGTCACGCATCGATACACCCATCGGACTCGACCCGCCCGTGAACGGCCCTGACACGCCAATCTTGATGGTATCGGCGGCAACAGCTGCAAAAGAGAATGCGGCAAGAGTCGCGGCCAAAAGCGGCTTAACGTAAAATTTCATATGCTCCTCCAAAATGGTTTTTATTGAAATATGGCGCCGGGCACCGTAGCGACGCGCGCGAATACTTTCAAATGCAATTTTCGGTTTTGCAGATTTCGCGCTCTAAATATTCTGAAATCGGCTGTATCCAAACTTCGCTGCATCAACAGCACCTGATGGTAATCGGCCCCTTTGCGTTACGCAATAGGTTCGCGTCAATTTAATATCGTAAGCCTTGATATCAAACTGCAATTGTGCATTGCAGCACGCCCGTTACTCTGCGGTTGCCTGCGGCAGCGGAGTAACGATTGTATTAGGCGGTGTATCCGGGTGCCAGCCGAGCACCGCCAACAAAACAAAAAATCCCACCACATACGCGACCGCAACATGCCAGCCATGCTTAAGCCACAGCCATACCGATTTCCCTTCCGGATACATGCTCATCAGCGCCACCCCTGCGGAAGATCCAAACCAGATCATCGAGCCGCCACAACCCACCGCGTAGGCGAGGAAACCCCAATCGTATCCACCCTGCTTGATGGCGATTGCGGTCAACGGAATATTGTCGAATACGGCAGAAAAAAATCCCAAACCAAGTGTGCCACCCCAGGTAGCCTTCGGCAGTTCCTCCACCGGCATCATGGAGGCACACGTAACCAGCGAAAGCAAAAAAAACGCGCCTTTGAGGGCGGTCGGTAGCACCTCCCAATCGGGTCGCCGCCAAGGCAATGAGATCAATATTGCGACCCACACGGCGACACCGATAAACGGAAAGCGATCCGCCATCGTGTTGAATGTTAAATTGACCACGACGTTGGTGACGACGGCGAACAGCAAAATCAAGCCGACGATCGCAATGTGCCCCCAATCGAGGCGAGCATGCGGCCCCGTGTTTTTGAGAATGGGCGAATACTTGTGTTGCTGAAGCGCTGCAGGTATGCCAAAAATAAATAAGGCGGCCCCCGCGCCAATGTAGGCTTCCACCACGTCTACAGGACTAACGCCGGATATCCATAGCATTGTGGTGGTGGTATCGCCCACCACCGAACCAGAGCCGCCGGCATTTGATGCCGCGACAATGGCGGCAAGATAGCCGATATGTACTCTCGCACGGAACAACTGATGCGCCATTGCGCCACCTACGAGTGCTCCCGCAATGTTATCCAGGAATGCAGACAACCCGAACACCATCACCAGCAACACAAACGCGCCTTGCCAGTCGCTTGTCAGGTATTTTTGCATCACGGCGGGCGCCTGACTTTTTTCAAAGTGCCGCGATAGCAAGGCAAACCCGGTCAGCAGGCACAATAGATTAGTGAGTACCACCCATTCATGCGCCATATGAAGGCCAAATCCACCGACACCCGTGCCTACACTAAAACCAGTAAACAAAATTTTATACAAGGCGATAGTGACCGAGCCCGCAACCGCAATTTTCAACGATTGATTGTGAAACACGACGACGCCGACCAACGTCAGGCCAAACAAAACGAAGTCTATCGGTATGCCAGCCACCCTGATGAGCGAACTGGAGAGCACCGGTGCGGCGGTGGCGGTCGATACGGCAAGGAGCGCGGTTATCAACGGCAAACCGCGCCAAATCACGCGGCATCCATGTGTCCAACTTACCACTCTCTGCAGCCATTCAAGCATCGCGTTAATTCGGCTAAGGCAGCAGAATCACATGTACGCGATACGGTCCATGCGCTCCGATGACAATGGTTTGTTCAATATCCGCTGTTCGCGACGGACCCGAGATAAAAAATGTGGCCCGCGGCGGCTCGCCGACTTCTTTGCGCATCATCGCAAAGGCGTCTTCCATCGTCGCTACGATGCGCGATTTTTTTACCACGCAAAGATGCGTTTCCGGCAGCAGCGCAGTGACCTTCGGCGTGTCACGCGCGCCCAGCAGCAATACCGTGCCGGTTTCGCCAATTGCGCAATAGCAGCCGGTAACACCAACCAGATCGTCTCCGTTGGCGGGACGGTTGTCAAATGTCAAACCTGCGGCGGCCCAGTCAAGTGCGGCAAATTCGGGCCAGCCTGCCAGATTCGTCGTTAGTGATTCAAGCGCGAGGTAGCGCGCCACCTCCTGTGGAATGGCATCGACGTTGGCCACTTCCTGCACAGTGGTTTTCAGACGTGAACACTCATCTATAAAGTGCTGAATCGGTTCACGCAATGCAATTGACGGCTGCGGGCCGCGCTCATGCCGTTCCATCGTGCTGCGTGCCGCAGCGCGCTCGGCGGCGCTGGTGGTTCCGGTTCGCCTGCTGTTGGCGCGAATGCGGGCCAAAATATTTTCGCGGGCGCTCATCGGTGGGTTTTTCGCGCGGCATAAAGTTCGCGAAATGTTTTGCCGGCAGGAGCAGGCATATCGCGGCCGTCGGTCCAGCCGTCGATACCGGGTAATCTGTGAATCAGTTTTTGCTTGCCGCCCATCCACGCCGCAACACGTGCGCCAAGCTGTGCAGCGGGCGCGTACAAGTAAGGTCGCCGCACAAAAAATCCCCACACCGCAATCGCGGCGCGCTCACCAAACGGGCGCAATTTCATATCGAATTGTCGTTCCCGCCACTTGCGCATCAAGTCCGGCAATGGAATTTTTACCGGACACACCACCTGGCACTCCCCGCAAAAAGTAGCGGCATTGGGAAGATCGCCGGCGTTTTCGATGCCCACGTAGGTAGGCGTCAGTACCGAACCCATCGGCCCCGGGTATACCCAACCGTACGCGTGACCGCCGACATTTTGATATACCGGACAGTGATTCATGCACGCGCCGCAACGAATGCATCGCAGCATTTCCTGCATATCACTGCCGACCAATTTTGTGCGCCCTGCGTCCACCAGCACGATGTGCATCTGCTCGGGTCCATCGGTTTCGTCAACTGCCTTGATACCGGTGGTGAGGGTAAGGTAATTGGCAATCGTCTGGCCGATCGCCGAACGTGGCAACAGCCGAATCAAGGTCGCAAAATCTTCCAGTGTCGGAATGACCTTTTCAATGCCCGTTACCACACAATGAATACGCGGCAATGTCGTCACCATATCGGCATTGCCTTCGTTGGTGACCGTGAGCGTGGTACCGGTTTCGGCAATGATGAAATTGGCACCCGAGATACCCATGTCGGCTTTGAGGAAGTGACTGCGTAATTGTTCACGAGCTTCGCGTGTCATCGCCGAAATATCGGTGAGACGCGGCTTGTGGTGTGCCTTCATGAATAATTCCGCAACCTGTTCCTTGGATTTGTGTACGGCAGGCGCGACAATATGCGATGGCGGTTCGTCGGCCAACTGCAGGATGTATTCGCCGAGATCGGTTTCCAATACATGAATTCCCGCGCCAATCAACGCGGCGTTCAGGTCGATTTCCTCGGTGACCATTGATTTGGATTTGGTCACCGTCTTGACATTATTTTGGCGGGCAATTTCAACCACGATCGCGTTTGCCTGCTGGGCAGTTTCCGCCCAGTGAACCCGGGCACCGCGGCGAATCGCGTTCGCCTCAAATTCCAGCAGCCACGCGTCGAGATGGTTGATGGTACGGTCCCGCAATGCCGCAGCGTGGCCGCGAATCGCTTCCCAGTTATCAATCTCCTCCACGCTTCTGGCGCGGCCGTCGACAAATTTGCCTTTGGATTTTTTTAACGCGTTCTGCAATACCGCATCGTTTAGTTTGGCACTCGCCGTTTGCTTGAAATGCATGCTCTGTACTTGCAAGGCTTGCTCCTTTTAAAACCTGGAAACTTGTCAAAACGTGGCGGTTTGTCGGCCCGCCGGATGCCGGTCTCAATGGCGGCGCTTTACCGGGGTTGAACAAAAATAAGGGCCTAGCAAGGTGTAACCGTTGGGTCATCTGCCGACGCGACTATTTTTGCGATGGCGGGACGTTGCCGGAAATGTAGATCGCCATTTAGCGCGCCGTTCCAAAGAAAAATGCCTTGCCAAGCCCACCGGTGCTAGTGTTCGTCTTTTTTAATTGGTCATTCCTGCCGCCATTTCAGCGAAGTGATACACCCTGGTTTTCATATCACCATTGCGCCGCATGCGTCCTTCAATGTGCAACAGACATCCCAAGTCGCCGCCCACCACCGCATTTGCACCCGTTACCGCGATGTTGACGCATTTGTTTTCCGCCATGCGCGTAGAAATTTCACCCAGTTTGATTGAAAATGTGCCGCCGAAACCACAACATTTTTCCGCGTCCTGCATTTCGTTCACGGTACATCCCGTCAGCGCCAGCAGCGTTCGCGGTTGCGTTTTGACGCCGAGTTCGCGCAGACCGGCGCAGCTATCATGATAGGTCACGATAGCGTCGGATTCGCCAGCAACTTTCTCAATCTTCAAGACGTTCACCAAAAAATCCGACAACTCATACCATTTGGCAGCCAGCGCGCGAAAATCGGCTTCTTCAGGCTCACCCTTGAACAAGTCTTCCACCACGTGCAGTTTCATCTGTCCGGAGCACGAGCCGGACGGCGCGACCACGTAATCGCAGGCGTTGAATTCGGCCAATACTTTACGCGCCAGCGTCTTGGCGATTGCACGCGCGCCGGAGTTGTAACCGGGTTGCCCACAACAGGTTTGACGGGCGGGCACGATGACATCGCACCCGGCGTCCTCCAGCAGCTTCAATGTGGCAAAGCCTATGTTGGGGCGGACAAGGTCAACCAAACAAGTGACGAAAAGACCGACTTTCATACCACTATTTGAGCATGCGCGCAGGTCGAAGGCAAACGGCTCGACGGTGAATTACATGAAAACATGATGTCTTGCTTCACCCGCGCTCCACGAAAATGGCAGCGACCATAATTACAATACCGATGGTGGCAACATTCCATGCAATTGATCGCACAATTCGAACACCGAACGCATAGAGCGGCAGATACACGACGCGCCCCCAGAAATAGAGTAACGCACCCCATTCGGTATAGGAATTGTGAACATCTAAAATATGCGCCGCCAGGACCGTGGCGATGAAGAATGGAAAGGTTTCGAGAAAATTTAACAGCCCTCTCTCCACCCGTCCGGCAACACCAGTGAGTGGCGGCACGGCATGGTCGCGCGCGCTGGCCGTCCAACGGTATCCCCGCTGGCGACTGGCAGAGTGTGCGGTGAGAATGATGTGTGCCATGCCGAACGCGACACTTAGCATCAACATCCGCAATTCCACGGTCATGGACGGCTCCCAGAATTAGAAATCGCCGAGAGTTTTGTGGCGGCGAAACTGTTACCGCAACGAAAAAACATCCAGCGCAGGTGTTTTAGCCCTGCTTAGCGGCAAAGCCGGCAATTTTCTGTGTTTCCAGCCACTTCTTGATGCGATTCGCATCTCCGACTCTCGTCAGTTTTCCCCAAGAGTCAAGTAACACAATCACAACGGGGTTGTTGGCGATGGTGGCATGCATGACGAGACACTTACCTGCCTCGTTGATAAAACCTGTTTTGGACAGACCAATATTCCACCCTTGCGCGCGTACCAGCGAGTTGGTGTTATTGAAGCCCATTGAACGTCCGCCACTGGCCAGGGTAACGTGCAGTTCCTGGGCGGTGGAAAATTCCCGAATCTCAGGGAAAGTTGACGCTGCGGAAACCATCAGGGCCAGGTCTTGAGGACTGGCAACATTGCCCGGTGCCAGCCCGGTAGGATCGACAAACTTCGCGTTGTGCAAGCCCAGCAATTGGGCTTTTGCATTCATCGCTTCGACGAACGCCAGGGTGCCGCCCGGATAGGTGCGGGCCAATGCTGCGGCGGCACGGTTATCCGAGGCCATCAATGCCAGACGCATCAGGTCCTCACGCCGAAATGCGGCCCCCACCGGAATGCGGGAACGTGAACCCTTGAGCAGGTCGATATCATCTTTGTCAACGACAATCGGTTCATCCATATTAAGCTTCGCCTCCAGCACCACCATCGCCGTCATCAACTTGGTGATTGAAGCAATCGGCATCGCCTGGTCGGCGTTCTTGGAAAACAACGCACGGCCGGTAGCCGGGTTGAAGACCATGAATGCGTGTGACTGCAGATTCGGCAACCCATCCTTATTTAGGTCGGAAATGCCAATTACTCTCAAGCGTGGCGGCGCATGCTTGGTTTTCTTGGCTTTTTGTGGCGTTTGCACCGCAGATTGCGCCAGCGCCCCTGTGGCCACGCAAAACATAAGCGCCACATGAAAAATCATGATAATAGGTGAAAAATAAACTCGCACGTTATGACCAATCGTTAAATTAACTGACACCATAACAAAAATATCAAGGTTATGGCAAGATTTCATGTGACGCGTCATATTTCCATTGCAAGCCACTGAATACTGTTGACAATGTCTACGCCTAAATATCCACACCTCGATACCCTTGCCGTCCACGCCGGACAGTCGCCTGATCCGACCACGGGCGCACGTGCGGTACCGATCTACCAAACCGCTTCTTTCGTATTTCCGGACACCGACACCGCCGCCTCACTATTCAATCTTGAGCGTACTGGGCACGTCTACTCGCGCATCTCCAATCCGACCGTGTCGGTTTTCGAGGAGCGTATGGCAGCCCTCGAAGGGGCACCCGCTGCCATCGCAACGGCCAGTGGTCAGGCCGCCCTCCACCTGGCGCTTGTTACGCTCATGAGTGCGGGCTCACACATTGTTGCCTCGAATGCGCTTTACGGCGGGTCGCACAATTTGTTGA
>JAYVKG010000328.1:0-4462 GCA_043768625.1 Betaproteobacteria bacterium | reverse complement strand
CGCGTAAATTGTTTCGCAAAAAATAGCGACGGAGCAGGCGGTTAAATATTTTTATACCTCCCATTAAACATGGGCAATTCAAGCCTTCATCGGTTCGGCTAACGCATCAATATTTGCAGTGATTCCTTCCCGCACGGCCCGTAGCTGATATTGTTTTTGCAAATCCAACCTCAACTCTGCCGCTGTAGCAAGATAGCGTGCCAGCCATAACGCTGAGTCGTCGGTGAATGCACGCCGGCCCTTGTGGACGGCGGCGTTTCAGTGAGCAGGAACATGCGGTAAATCCGCCAACGTATTCGCGCTGGACTTGTACGGCACCATGAATTCCGTTTCCAGATATTTTCCCTGGTGCGTGATCGTCAGTTGCTTGCGTGGCTTCGCGAGGACGTTGGCAAATCACTTTTCGCCAAGACTTGTGTGCGGTGCGTATCGTCTTACTTGTATTTCATCTTGCGATCAACGCAGGCAGAGTTTTGCGTAATTCCGCGTGTGCTTGCGTTTGCTTGGCTGCGGCTGCGTAAAGCGAAATAAGATTGCAGTGTGCGAGCTGGATGTTTCCCCGGCATGGCCGGCCAGAGGCTGCCATATTGGCTTCACCTCGCGTCATTAGGAAGTGTAGATCGCCATTTGGCGGGCCTCACGGACCGAAAATGCCCGAAAATCCCCGCTAGTTAAGGAGTTTGGACATTTGATGCCAGGGATATATTCCCGCTAAAATTTTCCTTTTGCTTCAACCGAGAACTCCATGCCAGACCGTCAATTCGGATTCGAAACCCTCGCACTGCATGCGGGGCAAATTCCCGATGCAGCAACCGGTGCTCGCGCGTTGCCAATCTACCAAACGACGTCATTCGTGTTTGATAGCGCCGATCACGCCGCCTCGCTGTTTAATCTCCAAACCTTCGGCAACGTCTACACGCGGCTGTCGAACCCGACCACGGCCGCATTTGAAGAACGCTGTGCCGCGCTGGAAGGCGGCCGCGCAGCGGTCGCGACGGCCAGCGGCCAGGCGGCCTCGATGGTGGCGCTGTTGAATATCGTCGAAGCGGGTGACCATATCGTGTCGTCTTCAACGTTATACGGCGGCACTTACACCATGTTCAACGTCAATTTCAAAAAATTTGGGATAGACGCAACACTGGTTGATCCGGACAATCCGGAAAATTTTCGCGCTGCATTGCGGCCCAATACCAAAGCCATTTTTTCCGAGACGCTGGGGAACCCCGCCATCAATATGGTGGACCTTGAGGCGATCGGCAAGATTGCGCGTGAATCCGGTGTGCCGTTCGTCGTCGACAACACGGCTGCGTCGCCATTTCTTTGCCAGCCTTTGCAACATGGCGCGGATATTGTGGTGCACTCGGCAACGAAATTCATGGGTGGCCATGGCACGACAATGGGCGGCGTCGTGATCGAGAGTGGAAAATTTCCGTGGGGAAATGGCAAGTTCCCGTCGATGACAGAACCATCTGCCGGCTATCACGGTGTACGTTTTTTCGAGACCTTTGGGGATTTTGCCTACACGATGAAGGCACGCATGGAAGTTATGCGCGTGTTCGGCCCGACGCTGGCGCCGTTCAGCGCCTGGCAACTGATGCAGGGACTTGAGACGCTGCCGGTGCGGATGGAGCGGCATTGCAGTAATGCGATGGCGGTGGCGACGTTTCTTGATTCGCACCCGCAGGTCGCGTGGGTAAATTATCCGGGACTCAAGTCAAATCGTTATCATGCGTTGGTGCAGCGCTATATGCCGAAGGGTGCCGGTGCGCTGCTTTCGTTTGGCATCAAAGGAGCCGTTGGTTCAAGCTATGCGGCAGGAGTGAAATTTATTGAAGGCTTGCAGTTCATTTCGCATCTGGCAAACATCGGCGATGCAAAATCGTTGGTGATTCATCCGGCGTCGACCACCCATCGCCAATTGTCCGAACAAGATCAGCTTAAAGCGGGTGTGCAGCCCGACATGATTCGGCTCTCGATTGGACTGGAAACCATAGATGACATTATCTGGGATATTGAACAGGCACTAGCAGCAGCAACCGGTTAGGAGGCTGGCTATTTTGGATATACGGCGCCCAGGACAGTGGCGTGCCGCGCGCCCGTCGTGCTGCAGAGATCGAGTGGGCGGCGCTCTACGGCCTGTTTAGCCAACCACGCAAACGCCAGTGCTTCGACCCGTTGCGCAGGTACGCCATGCGCATCGGTCTTGTCAATTTTCACCCCAGGCAATAGCTGCGCGATGCACGCCATCAGCGCGGCATTCTGCGCGCCCCCTCCGCAAACCAACACGCGTGAACAGCCGGGCGCGTGACGTTTGACGTCGTCGGCGATAGTGGTAGCGGTGAGCGCAAGCAGCGACGCCTGAACATCGACAGGCTGCTCACTTTTCGTCAGCCATGACGCCAGCCAACCGAGGTTGAATTTATCGCGTCCGGTACTTTTGGGAGGTATTTGCGCAAAATATTGGTCATTCAATAACTGACCGCAAAGCTCCGCCAGTGCTCGTCCTTGTTCTGCCCAGTCACCATTGGCATCATATTTCTTGCCGAGATGCAGTTCGATCCACGCGTCCATTAAACAGTTTCCAGGCCCACAGTCGAAGCCCCATGCGGGCTGGTCTTTGGCAAGGACGGTGAGGTTGGCGATACCGCCAATATTGACGACCACGCGGGTTTCTGCGCTGCAGCGAAACACGCCGTCATGAAAGGCCGGCACAAGCGGCGCGCCCTGGCCGCCTGCCGCAATATCACGCGATCGAAAGTCGGCGATCACATCTATGCCCGCCAATTCGGCGAGCAGCGCAGGATTATTTAGCTGAACCGTAAAGCCCAGGTCGGGCCGGTGGCGTACGGTCTGGCCATGGCATCCGATGGCGATGACCTGTTTTGCGGCGGTGCTGGTGCGGGCGAGAAGTTTCGAGATAGCGCTCGCATAAGTGGCGGCCAGCAAGTTGGCGGCGAGGCGGCTGCGTTCAATTTCGTTTGCGCCGCCAATATTGAGCGCCAACAATTCGACGCGTAGCGAAGGCGCAAAATCTTCGCTATGAAAGCCAATTACCCGCGGAACAGCATCGGCAAAATCGGCCAGAATTACGTCGGCACCGTCCGTGCTGGTACCCGACATGACGCCTAAAAAAAGCGATGAGGGTTTATTCAAACTTGCTAAAGTTGGTGTCGCGGAGCAGTGCCAGCTGCTCGCCCTGTTCCTGCGCCCGTTGCTTGAATGCCGTAATGTATTTTTGTGCCAGCGGTTCCGCTTTGGGTAAAGCCACTCTCATCGGATCCTGATGGTGACCCGCAATCTTGAATTCGTAGTGCAAATGTGGCCCGGTGGCCCAGCCGGTTGCACCCACATAGCCGATGGTTTGACCCTGGTTCAGCCGTGAGCCCCGACGCACATTTGCGGCGAATCCGGACATATGGCCGTACAACGTGGTGACGTTGCCGGCATGGCGAATTTCGATCACGTTGCCGTATCCGCCTTTGACGCCGGCAAAATCGACGACGCCATCGGCGGTCGCCCAGATCGGCGTACCCCGCGGCGCGGCGAAATCGACCCCGGTATGCTGACGCCAGTTTTTCAGCAATGGGTGAAAGCGCCCGCCGAAACCCGATGAAACGCGGGAAAATGCGAGCGCAGACCGCAGGAAGGATTTGGCGCGGTTCTGGCCTGAAGCTGAGTAATAGCCGTCAGTGCCGTCTGCATCGGTGAAAAGGTAAGCTTCGAAGGTTTTGCCTTTGCTGGCAAATTCAGCTGAAACTATCCGCCCCGCACCTAATGGTTCGCCGTCCTGGTGGAGCATTTCGTAGACGACAGAGAATCGATCGCCTTTGCGCAAGTCAACGTGGAAGTCAATGTCGGTGGAAAAAATTCGGGCGAGCTGATTGGCGACCGCGTCGGGAATGTCCGCATCATCGGTCGCACCAAATAAAGAGGAGCGGATAACGCCTGACTTGCGTACCAACTGAGCGACCGGCGCGATGACCTTCGTTTCAGCGCTGAAGCTACCATTGCCAACATCGCGATCATGCCGCGCCACGTGCAGATACTGTGCCGCGCTGTAAAGGTAGTCCAGCGCCAGGAGCTTACCGTCGGCGTTCGTTATTGCGTGCAAGATCCGGTTGGGGCGAAGCTGGAAAATGGCTTTTGCAGCGGGTTCCGTGCGCAGGAATGTGAATGCGGCAGGATCATCCACATTCAGGCGTTGTAGCAAGGTGGCGACGGTATCGCCGCGTTGCACGCGTTCACTGGCGCGAAATTGATCGTTTTTTGGCGCGGTTGAATCGAGCGCAGGTAGACCAAGCTGCACAACTATTTCGCGTCGTTCAATGTTGTCGAGCTGAGTTCCGGAGGCGACGCCAAAGGTGGTGAGCACGCCAAAAATCGGCAATGCAAACAACACTGAGACAGCGATCAAGGCGCGTTTTGGCAGAACACCCCATAGCCGAAGCAGTGATTTTTGCGC
>JAYVKG010000327.1:0-3408 GCA_043768625.1 Betaproteobacteria bacterium | reverse complement strand
ACGACTTCCTGAGTCTCGTCATCCTCAAGCCAC
Organism: Betaproteobacteria bacterium; assembly: GCA_043768625.1. Classification (GTDB taxonomy): domain Bacteria; phylum Pseudomonadota; class Gammaproteobacteria; order Burkholderiales; family Usitatibacteraceae; genus UKL13-2. The sequence continues at coordinate 3,375 of JAYVKG010000327.1, read as the reverse complement.
ACGGTGGACGCATCCTTCTTAAGTTCGCCGCGCACTACGTATTTACGCCCCGCTGTTGGTATGAATTCAATCACCCCATTCACGTCAAAGAATGTTCCCGCAGCGCGACTTGCCATTTCATGTATCGGGGCGGCAACAACGTGCGAGCCTACTAATTTCAACTGCATCGGCCTGATAGGCACCTCGCGAGCTGTAGTGCCGGTGAACAAAGAAAACTCACGCCCATAGCTTGCCTGCTTGGTTGCAGTGCGGGCGTTTTCAATACGATTGCCGTCGACTTCCGCAACGTAGAACAAACGCCCTTTTGAGCCACTTTCATTTTCAGCAGAATCGCGAATGACTGCGACTGGGCCCGTGAAACCTGCGGGTACAGGTTTATAGGCGGCACATCCGGCGATAAACATAATTGCAGTCACAAGCAAGACGCGAGTGAAGTTTTTCATACGTTCGATTGAGTTGAGGAAAGGTTGGCACTATAAAGTGTTGGTGCGCATTTGTCTGGACGACGTTCATGCGTAAACAATTCAACTTGACCTTTTTTGCCTCACGGGATTTGTTGTAAATGCGCACCCGAAAGTAAGGCTCAGCCCGTTTGCCGCGCTGCCAGCGATGTCGGCGGCAAAGTGCCCGCGTCTACCACCCCTTGGGCGAGAAACTAATGCGGGCAGCGTCATTCGTTTTGCAAGGGCAAATGGGATGAGGGTCACTTTTAATCTCAGAGCCCGGGTCTCGAAAATAAAAGCGAACCGGATCCCGCAATTCGTGAGTGACTGCATTTGCAGCTTCCAGCGAAAGTTAATGCGAGCCTGACCCCTTAGACTTTGTTTTCTTGTGCGGCTTTGGGATTAGCTTCATTTGGTCGCAAGGCAACGTATGCTGTGCCTCCAACAATGGTCAAAATGCCAGCAATAATAAGCAACACGTTGGTTGAAGTTTTCATGGGCGGGCGCATATCGCCGCTTTACGAAATTCAGTTTCAATTTGGCCCGTCACGCTCGCCCCGGATCTGCGGCGGCCCACGAATTTAAGAGCTGTCCCAGCGATGCTATTCAGCAAAGTGTCCACCGCGCGTAATCTTAAGTGCCTCGGTTCGATCATACGCGCGGTCAAGCAAAGCATATTCTGCATAAATTCGCTTTCCCGCTCGTGAAATTTCCGCATATAACCCCTCGCATGTATCAAATGTGGGCAATGCACTGATCCGTCTGGCCAAAACATTGGCTGCCTCGATTCCGTTTGCCTTGTGTCCGTCTTCGTGGATTCGAATAGTTTTGGCAGCGCGCGCCCACGCACTGCGCACTGACTCATCGGCGGCTTCTGGATTTTGCCATTTCGGAAAAGTAATCTCGGTGCTCAACGTTATCTTGAACTTGCCTATGTGACACTGATCGCGTTCGCGTATGTAATCAAATTTCCATCGAATGCGCCATCCGCACTCCGCTGCCACGTGCTGCTTGACGATTTCATTGAACGGACCATTGGCATACATGGATGCGTGCAGCTCGCGGGGAGTTGTTCCGTAGATTGGAAAATATTTCAAGGTCGATTCTTCAATCTCAACTCCCGCAAGCGCAGTATGACCAGAAACGTTGGCGCTTTGAACCGGCTTTGACGAACTATCGTTAGGCGGAAGATCACCGTAATGCACGCGCCCGTCTTTATCCGTCCACTTATGCACTTCTGCGCTTGTTGGCGGAGAGACCAAAATGACAAAGGCCAGAGAAATAAAGGGAAAGTAACAAGTATTCATTGGCAGTAGACAGGCCTTTTTTGTGGCCAACGCTCACTCTTGGCAATATCGCGCGCGTACGTTAATAACTAACATTGGCGCTGGTTTCAACTCATTTTATGGCCTGGCGGCGCACCGGATGGAATGATGAAATGCTGGGTAACTTCATGGTGCAAAATTATCCGTGGTCTGTCGCCGATTACAATTACATGTAGTGCCTGGCCATTTTCATTCTTTTATTAAACGAAACGGTGGTGATGCCATGACCTTGACCGACGCGATAAAGCAACTGGAAGCTCTGGGCAGCGAACAAACGCGCAACACCTGGTGCCGCCACGGCGCCGCTAAGCCCCTGTTCGGCGTGAAGTTCGGCGATCTGGCCAAGCTGCAGAAGCGCATCAAGGTGGACCACGTGCTGGCCTCCGGACTGTGGGGCACCGGCAATCACGACGCACGGCTGCTGGCGTGCATGGTGGCCGATGCCGCCGCTGTCACAGAAAAAGAACTAAAAATCTGGGCCTCGGACTTGAAGGATTCCTCCACCGCGGAGGCGCTGGCCGGCCTCGCCAGCCGAACGCGGATGGCCGCAAAAATCCGCGAGGCCTGGCTCGCGGACGCCAAATTGCAGCGAGCCGGCTGGTCCATGGTCGCGCACTGCGCTAAGAACGGCACCTCGCTCGACGAGGCCACTTCGCTCGACTACCTCAAACGCATGGAAGCGGGCATCCACCGCGCCGAGAACTGGACGCGGCGCACCATGATGTATGCGGTAATCAGCATCGGCGGCCACAGCGCCACTTTGCGCAAAGCCGCCGAGGACGCCATCGGCCGCATCGGCCCGGTGGCGTTCGATCCGGAAAACACCGCCTGCGAATTCCCCGATCCCCTTCCGTACATTGCGAAGATCTGGGCACGAAAAAAAGCCTGAGGACAAATTGTATGGATGCGGCAAGTAACGATGTTGAACGCAATTCGAAGAGGCCACGGCCCCGTCGCTTTGATCGCCCCGTGCTCCCCGTATAACCACCTGTTGCCGACAATGGGCTGCTTTACCTTTATTTTCAGAATTAAGGGGGCAGGGTTATTTATCTCACAATTTTAGAACGCCTCGTCTTTTGATCAATACCTGTTTCACATTTGTCTCCATACGTGGCCTGCCTGGTGGTCGCGCTTGTCTCCTGACCCCAGTCGCCTGCTCGATCTTGGCGTAGAAGCGCGCGTTGCCCAGCGGCTGATTTTGATTGAGTGCCAGCCGAATGGCATCTATTGCCGCGCCGTCAAGCGGCACGCGGAACAAGGCGCGGTAAGCGGTTTGTCTGCGCTTGTCAGTCTGCCCCATCGCTTGATACAGGACATGCGGAGTGATGCAGCTGTCTGTTACGCCCAGCGCGTTGTGCCGATAGCTCGTCCATCGATAATGTGCCGGATCATCGACCATCGCCGCGCGTACCGGGTTGAGTTCAATGTAGCGCTGGCAGGCGAACAAACAGGTGTCCGCCTGGATAGCAGATGATTTGTAGCGGCTGTCCCATAAAGTGCCAGTACGCTGATAGGTGCGGTTGATGTACTGCACGTAGCGCCGTCCCAGCGACATGATGCGCTTTGGTACGGTTACTGCTTTTTTGGCGGTGAGCAGCAGGCGCACA
>JAYVKG010000326.1:0-3828 GCA_043768625.1 Betaproteobacteria bacterium | reverse complement strand
TGGCGCGAATATTTTCATCACGTCTGGCGGATAAAGCGCGATGACATCTGGCGCAATCAGCGTCCGCTGCCTGCCGATGGTGTTGTGGCGTATGCGTTGGAACTGCCGGAAGACATCATTAACGCGACGACCGGTGTCGCCATCATCGACGCACAAATTCGTGAGCTTTACGCGACCGGCTACCTTCACAATCACGCGCGCATGTGGATCGCATGCTACGTTGTGCACATTCGGAAGGTGGACTGGCGTGCCGGTGCGCGCTGGATGTACGGGCATTTACTCGACGGTGATTTGGCGTCCAATACCCTGTCATGGCAGTGGGTGGCCGGGACGTGGACCGGTAAACCGTATTTGTTCAATGCCGACAACGTAGAAAAATACGCGCCGGGCTTTGACCACGCAGGCACCGCGATTGATTCCACTTATGAAGCACTCGATCAGATCGCGCGGCATCGCCCCGCTATTCGTGAAGCGCCGCAGAGACGCGCGTCGCTTTTGCCGTCAATGCCGCCGCCATGGATCACCCCGTCACAAATTCCCGAACTTGCGCGTGAACACGGCCTCGAGGTACTCGATTCGCCCCCTGCTAAGTTCGCCGGCAGACTCATGCACCCATGGTCGCTGCGTCTATCAGATCAAACCCTGTCCATTGGATTGATCGTGCCCGCGTTTCACCTAGCATTCCCGTGGAATGCGCAACGCTGGCGCTTTGTATTGAAAGCGATGCGCGAGTGCTGCGACTCCGTTTGGATTGTCAGCGAGACAACAAATTCAGCGCCAGAATCCATCAGCGTATCTCACACCCTCAACCCGCACTACATGGAATTCATTGAGGCGAGCGTTGCGCTGGGCGCAACGGCAATCGCGCCACCAACAGCCTTCATCGATCCTGAAAAATTCCATCGCTCGTTTTCGTCCTTTTGGAATCTCGCCAGCAAAGAAAAGTTTCCCAAATGAATATTGTTTTCACCGGCGCTTCCGATGTTGTCGGCGCTGGATAAACCCACCGTTTCATCCTCCCTACTAAAACCACACACATTTTAGAAGCCGTCCTCGCTCGCACTGTCAAGGCAGGCCAACCCGACGCCGCTGTGGGCGTCTTGAAGCATGATCGGAAACGCGGCCGACCGTTGTGGCGCAGTGCGCGCGGCCTGTCGAATCTGGCGTTGCATGCACCGCTGACTACGCGCACGCCGTTTCGCATTTGTTCCATCAGCAAGCAATTCGCCTGTGCGCTGGTGATGCGTGAAGTGGCGGCGGGTCGCATCGCACTCGATGCGCACCCAAGCCACTACCTACCCTGGACCAAGACCACCCAGCCCTTCTCGCTGGCCGATGGCGTCGCCGTGAGTGGCCGCGCGCCGGAAAGCATGTTCGCGCTCGGCAGTCAGAATCTGTATTGCAACGCCAATTTCGAAATGCTCGGCCAGGTGCTGGAAAAGGTGCGCGGTGCGCCATACGCCGAACTGCTCTCCCAACACATCCTGTTGCCGCGCCGCATGCATGATTCGCATCCCGCTTCACCTGCATCATTGCCTTAGCGATGCGGGCAAATCTTTCTGTGGTGCACCACGCCGACAATCGGCTGGAAGCACCCCGGGTGACGATCAGGTAACCCGTCCGGCTGGTCGCCGATCAGTCCGCGCATAGAGGAAATAATCTTCCATCTTGTAAATAGCTTACGCAGCCAAAAAAATTGGTTAGTAGTCTGAGCACTTTCCGGAGAAGCGGGTCTTAGGGGTGGAAGTTGGGTTCACCCACTAATTTTTGACAAGCTCAACCCGGCGGTTTTGTGCTCGCCCAATCGCGATTGCGTTGTCAGCTACCGGTTTGGTAGCACCCAACCCCTGGGTGCTCATGCGGGCAGCGGCCACGCCGGCTTTCGTTAAGTAGGCTTTTACTGCCGCCGCACGCTTGTCGGACAGCGACTGGTTGTGCGCAGCAGTTGCGGTGGAATCGGTATGGCCTTCAATGATGAATTTCCAGTCGCCCTTTTCCTTGGTCAGGGCTAGGATGGTGTCCAGTGCCGCTTTAGATTCGGGTTTGATGACATCGGAGTCGGTATCAAAAGTGATGCCATAGATGCGTGCGCGGCCCGATTGGCCTATGTCTTTGGCCAGCTGCGCCGATGCCGTCTGCGCGCCCATCCAGTGCGGGCAACTTCCCACCGTGTCGCTGACCTTTTTACCGGTCCAGATGTTGCCGTTGCCATCGGTCTGGCCCTCTTCCCACCACAGGCCCATCATCTCCTTGCCGTCTGGCGAAAACGTCAGAATCGCCGGGCCATGCAAGTTTTTTTGCACCCACGTGAAGCGGGTCACGCGGCCCTCCACACCACCATTGGTGACCAGTCCGTAGGCGTGTTCATAACAGCCTGTCACCGACGCGCCGTCTTGCTGCAAGCGGAACTTTTCAAAATTGGTGTCGTAGGTGCCCGACAGATTGGGTGCTGCGGTCTTGGTCCTTTGTTCGCCATAGGCGCGGAAGTCAAACAGCTCGATGTAGTCGACCGATCCATGGTTGCTCTTGATCGTCAGCTTCACCCACCGGGCAGGGAGCAGTTTGCTAACGGTAAAGCGCTGCTGATCTTTTTTGGGCTTGAGCGAAACGGTGGCAATAGTTTCGAAGCCGCTGGTCGGACCTTGGTTGGACACCTCCAGCGTAATGTCTTTGGCGGTGCGGCTGCCTTCGCTGTCACCATCGGCCGAGGCCGAGTCGAACTCTATGGTTTTGATGACCGACTGCTCGGGCAACACCACCACCAACTCTTGCGGCGTTACCACTCCCTTGGGTGTGGCCCAACCTGTCTGGCTGCGTTCATCGAGCAGCCAGAAGGCCGACCACGATTCGTCATATTCCGGGGGTTTCTTTACCATCCACGCGCCGTTGGCAAACGACATCAAGTTGATATCGGTCGTTGCAGCGGGACTGGCAGTAACGGGTTTGGCAGGCTGGGTCAATGCCCCTACATGCGCGCCGAGTGCGGCAACGGCCAGAGCGGAGATCAGGACGCGGGTCAGTGTGTTGCGCAAGGGGGTAACTCCCGAAGTGGATGGAACGGAATTACCGGTTATTTGGCCAAGATGCGAATTGGGACTGCTCAGACATGGTGGCTAACGCAGTTGGATTGGCCAACCAGGCCGTGGATAGTGCAGGAGCAACTCCTAAGCTCACAGCAATCCACTCCATGGATACGAAATTCAACCGCATGAAGCGAAGTATGGCATGGATAGTGGGCGCTAAATCACCGCGGTTTACCGAAGTCTGTGCGCAGTGGGCGGCTTTTGAGCGACTGCTTTCGGACCAATTATGTCCCCTGCACCAAAGGCGGCTACTGGCCGAAACGAGACGACGAACGCAATCAGACGATACGCTAATAAACATCGTGGACGAATGTTGCGTCTAGCGATACCAGGCGGGCAAGCATGCTTGGCGATAACTCCAATGCGTAGTTCCGCTCGCTTTGGGAAGAGACCCAAACTCGTACCGTGCCCCCATCGCTTATGCCTCTGAGGAAGTCGCGATGTGACTCCAATACCGTACCAGTTCTAATGGCGGGTGCCTGTGAACAACCTGCGCCGCAGCGAATTTAACGCTGTTGCAAAAGGCCGAAAAACAGGCTGAAAACAACCGCGTCCAAGACCGAAAAACATCACATTGATCCTGTAAGCTTTTCGTTGAGTACTTAACGAAAGCAAAACAATGAAAACTGCAAAGAAGAATAACGCATTGGGTGGCATCAAGAAAGAGCAGCTGAAGCGGCGCGTGTTTACGCTGGAATTCAAAGCTGAGGTGGTGCGACACAGGAAGGCTGAGAATCTCTCCACC
>JAYVKG010000325.1:0-7017 GCA_043768625.1 Betaproteobacteria bacterium | reverse complement strand
CAGGCAGATTTCGTTCAAGTTCATTTGCACCAGGAATCAATTGGGCGCAAGCCGCTCGCGGTGATCGCCTACTAAAAGACGTAACTGATATGGATTTTGAGCAAGCGCGTTTCAATATGATCGAACAACAGATTCGCACCTGGGAGGTGCTGGATCAGGATGTGCTCGACTTGTTGTTTCACGTCAAGCGCGAAGATTTCGTGCCGCAAGCCTATCGCGCCATCGCCTTCACCGACATGGAAATTCCGCTCGGAGAGGGTCATGGCCAGTGCATGATGGCCCCCAAAATGGAGGCGCGCATCATACAGGAGCTAGCTCCTGCCCCAACCGAGCGCGTTCTCGAAGTCGGCACCGGTAGCGGCTACCTTACCGCGCTGTTGGCGCGGCGCGCGGCGGAGGTGACGAGCATCGAAAATTTCGAGTTTTTTTCGCGCCGCGCCGGTAGCAACCTGGTCCGCGCCAACATTACGAACGTCATTCTTAAAGTGGGGGACGCTGCACAGTCACCCGTGGCATTCATCGGACCCGGCGAAAAATTCGATGTCATTGTGCTAACCGGCTCGGTGCCGATCCTGCCGCAGATTTATCTTGATTCGCTGGCTGAAAATGGCCGACTGTTCGCGATCATCGGCGATGCCCCGGTGATGAAGGCCTCGCTGTTCACGCGCGCAACCGGCAACGCATTCCTCACCGCGGAGATTTTTGAGACCGTGGTCGCCCCGCTGGTCAACGCCAAACAACCATCGCGCTTCAACTTTTAAACCATCGATGCGCCAGCTTACGGCTCAACAATTGCAGTCGCTGATGGAAGCGGCACCCGCTGCGCGGCCGCGTCTACTGGATGTTCGCGAACCGTGGGAATTCCAGTTGGCGCGCATCGACGGCAGCGAATTGGTACCCATGCGCGAGATTCCGAACCAGGTCGAGCAGCTTGAGCGCACGCATCCTACGGTGGTTATTTGTCATCACGGCACGCGAAGTCTGCAGGTCGTCGCATTTCTGGAGCGGGCGGGATTCAAGAACCTGCATAATTTGCAGGGTGGAATCGACGCCTGGGCGCGGCAGGTGGATACGCGCGTACCGCTTTATTAGCTGTTAATCAAATTTGTGCGGTTAAATCACAACATCAATTTTTACCCATACCTACCTTGCGGTCCGACAGGCCAGAAGCACGTCAAACAGCTCCAGGCGACTCAAGCCGATAACGACCAGAAACGTGAAAAAATGAAAATTAAAATCTTGGCAGCGCTCGTTGCGGGTTGTTTGCTCGGTAGCACAGCGATGGCTGCCGATTTGATGGATATTTATCGCGATGCCCAGGCGCAAGACCCGGTATATTCGTCGGCACGTTTTGCCTTTGACGCCAGCAAAGAGATCGTGCCGCAGGCACTGGCCACCAGTTTCTTGCCATCCATCGGCCTGACGGGGTCGTATAACCGCAACCATCGTCAGACACAGGGATTTCCAGCAGCCGATTTCAATACCAGCGGCTACACCGTCAGCTTGACCCAACCCTTGTTCCGCATGCAGAACTGGATTTCGTATGGGCAGGCAGGCTTGCAGGCCAGGCAATCCGAGGCGGTATTTGCCGACGCGGCACAGAGCTTGATCGTACGTACCGCGCAAGCCTATTTTGATGTATTGCTGGCGCAAGACAATGTGGCACTTTCCGGCGCCCAGAAGACCGCGATCAACGAGCAGCTCGCGCAGGCCAAGCGCAACTTTGAAGTGGGCACTTCGACCATCACTGATACTTACGAAGCCCAAGCCAAGTATGACCTGGGCGTTGCCAAGGAAATAGCGGACCTCAATGATCTTGAAATCAAGCGTCAGGCCTTGCAACAACTGGTCAACAAAATGCCGGGTAACCTCGCTCCTCTGCGCAATAACCCGTCATTGATTTTGCCCCAGCCAAGCGACATGGATCAGTGGGTTACGGCGGCGGAAGAAGCGAGTCCGGTAATCGCGCAGTTGCGGCTCGCTTACGAGATTGCGGCCAAGGAAGTGGATCGTAACAGGGCCGGACATTTGCCGACGCTGGACCTCGGTGGAAGCTACGGCAACAATTCGCAACCCTTCGCGACCTCTTCAGGCAATGTCGGTCAGTCGTTCGACACAAAGTCAGCCGTCCTCGGGTTAACGCTGACGATTCCGCTGTATCAAGGTGGCGGCACGCAGTCGCGCGTCAGGCAATCGTTGTCCAATCGGGAAAAAGCGGGGGCGGATCTGGAAAACACCAAGCGGAGCGTCGCGCAGTCGGTGCGGCAAAATTATTTGGGCGTCACCAACGGCGTTGCTCAAGTCAAAGCACTGGAAGCAGCCTTGGTGTCAAACAAGTCTTCACTCGACGCCACGGTGTTGGGTAAAGAAGTGGGTGTGCGTACCAACGTTGACGTGCTGAACGCGCAACAGCAATTATTTCAGGCGCAGCGCGATCTGCAACAGGCACGCTACACCACCATCCTCAGTCAGTTGCGCTTGAAGTCGGCTGCGGGTCGACTGGTCGAGGAAGACCTGGCAGAAGTGAATCGGATGCTCACCCGGTGAGCCGGTGAAATGGTAAAACTCCAGGACGGGTGGGAGTTTTGGGGTATTTTTGCTCCGCAAGGCGCGCCGAATGGCGTTCTACATCACCAGTTTTAGCAGCGCACTCTCGAGTGCGCGAACTGCACTCTTATCGTCGAACAGCGCTCCACTACCCGCCCGCACCCTCTCACGTACCTGACGTTGCCGGTCTTTGCTAACGGCGATGTTGACCGCATTGCGAATGTATTCATCGTCGCCCTCGCTTGCCAATTCGGCCAGCCCGACAAGTTCTAGCATGGCCGCAGTTTGTCGGCCGCGCAGCATGGCGCCGCGATAAGCGATGACTGGGAGACCTGCGCCGATGGCGTCAAAGCTCGAGTTGCCCCCAGAAAAACCCGGCGTATCAAGCAACACATCGGCGGCGGCAAGTGTGCCGATATATTGTTGATAGGGCATCATGGGCAACATCGCAAGCGTGGACGCGGGGTCAACGCCGCGTGCGCGCAATGCGCCGCTGATTCTGGCGACAAACGCTTCGTTGATGCGGGGCCACATCGACTGAAAAAATGCCAGTGTGCAGCCGGGCAATGCGCGCGCGATTTGTGCGGCGACACGGTCAAAATGTGGCAGGATTTTGAACAGCGGCTGGGCACAAAGCAGCAGCGGTTGTCGCATCGTTTTGAACGCCAATGCGGCTCCTGCGGGCGCTGCCGCGGGACGCGTGTAGCTGATGGCAAACCGCGGCAGGCGAATCAGTTGTTCTGCGTAATGCGGCTGGGCGATCTTCGGCTCGGCGACATCGGCGGAAAGAAAATAGCCGACGCTGTCGATTCCGGTTGTGACCGGGTGACCAAAGGTTGCACACTGAACAGGTGCCAAATATAGCGCCGCCAACACTTGCGAATGTGGATGCATGCCGACGTCGAGATAGATCAATATATCGAGATGCGTGGCCACAAGTGCCGCGGCGAGAACGGGTACATCAGAAACGACATGCCAATAATGCGCGGCGCTGCGGCGGATTTTTTCGCTGACGTCGTCGCTGGCCTCACCCGTATACCAGACGAATGACTCAAATTTTTGCGCATCGAGCTGGCAAATCCAGTTACCAAAAAAATTTCCTACGCTGTGCCTGCGCAGGTAGGCGCTGACAAAGCCCACCCTCAAGCGGCCGCCATGCGCGAGCGGTTTCCATGTCACCGGCGCGGCAAATTGCGGCCATCCACGTCTGGCGACGGTCTCGACGATGCGGCCAAATCGGCGCTGTAACAGGGTGTTGTCAAGACCCTGATAATGCAGATAAAACGGCGCGTAACCCGAGATCGCTGCAAGCCCTTCCTGAACCGACCAGCGCGCATCGTCAAAAAGACGCGCCTCTATATTCTTGAGGCCATTGTCAAAGCCCGCCTTGCTATCGGCGATTTGCTGGTCGCTCAAATATAGCGGCGGTAGTGCCAAGTCGCGGGCGAACTGGACCTTTAACCAGTCCGGACGCAGTTGCGCAAGCACGTTCAAGGTATTGTGCGCGGCGTCAAGCTCACCAGCAGCGTTCTGTGCGAGCGCAAGCTCGTACTGCAAGTCAGTCGATGCCGGCTTCAGGGCATGCGCCCGTTGAAGCGATAGGACCGCATTACTGGCGTCGCCTGCCAGACGCTGTGCGTTGCCCAACGCTTCCCAGGTACTGGGGTTATCAGGGCCGAGCTGTGTGGCGCGCGCACCAATATTAATCGCTTCAGGGTAGCGCGCAAGATCGGTAAGCACCAGGATCAGATTAACCAGGGCGGCAACGTCTTGCGGCAATTGCGTTGCGACGAATTGCAGATGCGAAAGCGCAGCCGGGGCGTCGCCGCTGGCGCGCAACAGCAATCCGATATTGGTACGCGCGCGCGAAAAATCCGCGTTGTGTTCAATCACCCGCTGGTACCACTGCAGAGCGCCGGCATGGTCGCCCGTTTCTTCCAGCATCAGCGCCAGATTGTAGAGTGCGTCGACATAGCCCGGCGCAATCGCCAGTACGCGCTGTAGCGTTGCGATGCCACGCGGGGGATCTCCCATGGCCTTGTACACGAGCGCAAGGTTGTTGTAAGCGGCGAGCAACCCCGGACTGGTCGAAATAGCCTGGTTTAAATAATTTTCCGCGTCACCGAGCCTGTCCAGTTGATAACAGGCGATGCCCAGTGCAAATTGCGCATGACTATTTTCCGGGTCGACGGACAGTATGCCGACAAATATTTGCTCGGCGTCGGCCAGTCGACCCGCTTTGAGTAACTGCATGCCATGGTTGAGCGCGGCAGTCGAATCTGCCACTTTAATTTGCTCCGAAAGCCGACGCAATTATTGCCATTGTTTTATCGGTAGCCCCACGGTTTGCTTCCACCAGTGCAGATCCCGCATTCGCCATCAGCCGCTGTTGTGTGGAATTTTGCAATATCGTTTGCCCAGCCTGCATAGCCGCCAATGCGTCGGCAACCGGCTGCATTGCGCCCGCTTCACGTGCCAACTGGGCGACCTCGGTAAAATTGAATGTTGATGGGCCCATGATCACGGGTTTGCCTAGGGCGCACGCCTCAATCAAATTCTGGCCACCAAACGGCAGGAAGCTGCCGCCAATGATCGCCACATCGCAGAAAGAGTAGTAGGCCGTCATCTCGCCCATTGAGTCGCCAAGCAATACTTCTGCCGTCCATTGATCGGGCGTCTCAGGGACCGGTTGGCTGCGTCTGGCGAAACTCAACCCGGCGGCCCTAATTTCACCGGCCACCTGGTCAAATCGATGTTGATGTCTCGGCACGATGACCAATAGCGTGGCGCGGCGCGCTGCGGCGTCGAATACCCGCAAATACGCCGACAGCAATAATTCCTCTTCGCCGTTGCGCGTGCTGGCGCACAACAACACCCGACGGGTAGGCTGCATCGCGCGCCAATGTTGGCCGCGCTGCGCCAATTGGGGCTGGCGCAAAACATCGAATTTGAGATTACCAGTCACCACCGGTTTCCTGGCGCCGAGCGCCGCAAAACGCGCCGCGTCAGCTGACGATTGTGCGGCCACGACGCGCACCGACTGCAGCGACTGTTGTGCCAGCGTGCGCACCATCGCAAAGCGGCAATAACGGTGCAGGGATTTTTCACTCAGGCGCGCATTGATGATCAGTGCCGGCACGGTGTTTTGCTGGCAGGCATAAAATAAATTCGGCCAAATTTCGGTTTCCATGACAAGCAATATAGAGGGTCGAAAATGATCCAGCAGGCGCTGGTGCAAGCTGACAAAATCGTAGGGAAGATAAACAGCAACCAGAGTAGGACCGAAGAGATCATTCGCCGCGTCGCGGCCCGTAGGCGTCATACAAGTCAGCAAGATCGGTCGCGCCGGATAGCGCACGTTTAGCCTGCGGATCAGTGGTTCCGCAGCACGAGTTTCGCCTACCGAGACAGCATGAATCCAGATACACCCGTTTAACGCCGGCTGATGATAAAAGCCGAAGCGCTCGTCAATATTTTTACGATAGCCGCGTTGCTTATAGCTGCGCCAAAATAGGCGGGTGACGATCAGCGGCATCATCAATGCCAGCATTACGGAATAAACAATTCGCATGGTCGGATACTATATCGGCGGCAGTTGTGACAAAAGCGCATCCCACGCGTCGGCTACACTGGGGACAACCGGGCGGCGTGGACTACCGCCTCCCAGATTGATGGCGCGGTTGCTGCCACCAGTGACGCCAACGTCGCCGGCATAATTATTAAGCGCAAGGTCGCTGCCATAAAGCCCGGTGAGCGCGGGTGAGGTGGTCAGATACAAGCCCACCGTCGGGCGTGCCAAAGCCACACTTAAATGCGCAAGCCCGGTGTCCACACCAATCACACCATGCGCTTGCGAAAGGAGTGTCGCCGCTTCAACAAGCGACAGTTTAGTCGGCACCCTGGCACCAGGAATTGCCGAGGCAAGCCGTTCACTGGTGCGCCGTTCATTGTCATCGCCCCAGGGCAACACCACGCCGAGCCCCCGTTCGTGAAGGCGATGTCCCAGCGCGATCCAGCTCAACTCGGGCCACCGCTTGTCAATGCGGCTGGTCGCGTGCAAAAACACGATGTAAGGTGGTATCAACACGTCATTTGGCGGCGTCGTGGGTAGCCGTAATCCATAGTCCACGCATGGACCGAGCTGGTAGCCGAAGATCCCCGCCGCCAGCCGTCGATTGCGCTCTACCGCATGCAGATTACGTGGCACCGACAGATGCCGGTCATAACCCAGAGCGGCGACTGGCTCGCGCGCCGAGTCAGGCGAAAAACCTGTGATCGGCCCGACTGCCGCGCGACAAACAAGCGCACTCTTGATGAGGCCCTGAGTGTCGAGAATGGTGTCGTATACGCGACCCTTCAGTTGCGCTCTGTCGGCAGAAATAGTTGACCAGGCTGCTGGCGACCACCAGCGCTGCTTTAATTCGCGCAGATGGATAGGGATTACCCGCTGAACCTTCGGGTGCAGGGCAA
>JAYVKG010000324.1:0-1974 GCA_043768625.1 Betaproteobacteria bacterium | reverse complement strand
CCGTCATGCGCCCGCTTTGTGTTTCCACAGCTGCGCGATCCAGTTTCACGGCTACATTTGGCAGCACTTTCGTGCCCAGCTCACTCACGCGCACACCATCGACAAACACCCAGCCGCGCGCGATATATTCATCGGCTTCGCGTCGCGAACAAATGCCGCGCTCGGACATTAATTTTGAAAGTCGCAGTGGTTCCAGATTTTCCATTTTCATTCCATTTCTAAACAGCCGCTAGTTTGACCGAACACGGGAGATTATGCTTAAATCCGCCCTCAAACTACGGGCATGGGTGGTTAGCTCAGCGGTAGAGCACTGCCTTCACACGGCAGGGGTCACTGGTTCGAACCCAGTACCGCCCACCAAACGAATCAATGACTTACGGCACAACTGTGCCGTTTTTGATTTTGAGTACGGAAAAAGTACGGAAAAGCCCATTTGGGCGGGTTAGCCGACGCACTTCGCGACAACAAGATAAGGGCGCTCGCAACTTGAACTATCGTACTGCCATGACCTTGGCGTTCCGGTTTTCGATGGCAAATGTGGCATGTAGTAACAACATCTGCGGCGCCAATCTATGGGTCGCTCTAACAGAGGCAGTGGTTCAAGAATCGCAGCGCCGCCGCGTAGATTCCGGGGCGCTTCGACTCTCTAGGGCCCGCAACATTGAGCGTTAAGTATTGGCCGCACGCAAGCCAATCACGTACTGGTGAAATGCAGAAATCTTTCCCGTCATCCAGCTGTACGATTAGGTATGGCTTGTCCATTTTGCTTGCAAGTTTCGTTGTCTTGAGTGTGCCGCCGTCAAGCTCGCCCATGTTGAGGATGAGCGTCGCATCACTGTCCCGAACATTCCACGCGGTTCGCTGTGAGTACCCGGCTGAATCGGTTTCGGTGAGCGTATAGCGTGCCGGAATTGTTCCATCTTCAGCCTTTCGCTCCTGTGGACACCAACCACCGTGATGGATGCCATGCGAAATCGCCCAGTCCAATGCCGCGCGGTCGACCCCGGTCTGTCCACCAGATACTATGCGTGAAACAATTTTTGTCTTTGCAGCGTGCATGGAGGCAATTATCCTTCACGTTTCTGCGCCTCTATCGAATTATCCCCAGGCCAAGAATCCTCTCTTCAGGATCGAAGCCCGCGGCCTTGTTGAGTCGAACTCCATGTACCGCGTACAGCCGCTCATGCGCCCCATCCGGCATCAATGCACGCGCCTCTTGAAATGAGGCGGCAACGCCCAACTCGTCGCCTTCCCTGTTGAAGACCTGGTAAGCACCTTCAACTCGCCGAATATGAAAATTGTCCGGAACGTACACCTCAATCATTTCGCAGGCCAGGCCAAATGTTTTGAGCATTCGATTGGCCTCACGCGGAAGGGTGCGGTCGTACAGTTCTTTCAGCCCGTCTTTAGCAAGCCCGCGATATCGGTTTTCCTGGTGGACACCGCGCGTCCATCCTAGAGCATCGACACCCTCATGGGCAGTATGCAGCAGCATCAACTTGAGTGTCAGTGCCGGCCATTCCCGCAAAAACGGCGAGGCGGCCACATCCATGGCGTCCTGATCAGAATCGCGAATATTTCGACGTGCAGCTTGCATCCAATCGCTTTGCACTTCATGGAGCATCAGTATTTTTTCTCCATTTTCCCCTTCTCGATAATCGCACCGCACATGCGCCAAAATATTACGAACGCCAAAATGACTTGATAAGAAGGTCTCTGGAAAGTGCGGCAACGTGATGAGCCATTCACGGTACTCCTCCCCACCCGTCCACGACCAGTCAACCCAGCGCTCGGTAGTGGGTTAGTTTGAAATGGTTGATGTTACATCTCGCTAGTAAGGTAAAAATCCGTGTGTTAGATTTGGGGAATGACTATTGACCTTCCCCCGACATTTCGTTTTCCAACGGTGACGTAATATTGACGTTAACTTGGAAAGAGGGAAGACGAAGAAGATACCGAAGCAGGAATACACCG
>JAYVKG010000323.1:0-11974 GCA_043768625.1 Betaproteobacteria bacterium | reverse complement strand
GCGCCGAAATAGTCCTGCCACTGCAGCAGCGTACGCGGCCCTGCAATCACGGCGCTGACCGCTTTGTTCGCCAATACCCAAGCAGTCGCAAAGTGCGTGAGCGCAGTAGGCCGCTGATCGCAATACGCCTTTAGCGCCTGGGCGATCACCAATGATTCCTCACGAAATTCTGTTTGCAGAATGCGTTTATCACCACGTCCGGCGCGGGTGCCCTCTGCAGGCTCAAGGCCGGGAGCGTACTTGCCCGACAGCACGCCGCGCGCGATGGGGCTGTACGGTACTACGCCGAGGCCGTAATTCGCGCATGCCGGCAACAAGTCTACTTCGGGCTGGCGGTTGAGGAGGTTGTAATAAGGCTGGCATACCACCGGGCCGGGCATGTTCAGCGCGCGCGCCGTGTGCGCCAGTTGCGCAATCCGCCAGCCGCGAAAATTGGATACGCCCCAATAGCGGATTTTGCCCGCCTGCAATAACGCGTCAATGGCACGCAACGGCTCTTCCAGGTCCATGCCGTTATAATCGCGATGAAGGTAATAAACGTCGATGTGATCGGTGGCGAGCCGCGACAAACTGGCGTCGCACTCCCGCATCATCCAGGTACGCGAATACCCCGCCTCATTTGGTTGATCGGACATTTTATTACCGATCTTGGTGGCGACAATCCATTCGTGGCGGCAGCCTTTGAGAAGTTCGCCCACCATTGTTTCGGATTTGCCGATTGAATAGACATCTGCCGTGTCAATGAAGTTTACGCCGTGTTCTTGCGCGTGCTGGACGATGCGGCGTGCCTCGGCGATATCGGTTTGGTCACCGAACATCATGGTGCCGAGGCAAAGTGCGGAGACCTTAAGCGGGCTTTTGCCGAGTTGGCGATATTGCATAACATACTCACATTAAAAAACGGATAAATTGTGCGCAGAAGGTTGCCGAATACGCCCCTCACTCGGACCCCTCATAACCTTGTGCAGATCCGCAGGTTAACTTACAGCGATTTGGCGGTTGCTCCTACATGACATTTTACCCAACGCACGTTAACCTAATCAGACAAGACTGACAAAGTTTGAGAGATTATATGCGGGCGCTGAACGTAATAAAAACTGTCATGCTGAGCGCCATCGGCCAAATCGCCGCTGACCATTCATGCCGACAGCGACCGCGCGACCAAAATTTTCCCACGCCGATAAATCCACTGAAGTATGTAGAGCTTGCCTTTAGTAGAAGCCGTGATTTATGGCGTGGCGACCAGTATATAAACTGATTTAGGGACGAGACATGAAAACACTGAGAACATGGATTATGGCTGCAGCAATGAGCCTGGGCACTACGGCTTTCGCCAACACCTTTGTCCCAGACCTTTCCGACCTTTGGTATAACGACAACGAGTCGGGTTGGGGCGTTAATGTCACACATCAACGCGAGATTTTGTTCCTCACGTTTTTCATTTACGGCACCGATGGCCGGGCGACGTGGTATACCGGGCAAGCTTCCAATGTAGGCCAAAACGCGCAGGGAGCGTCAGTATTCTCGGGTGGTATGTATCAATTCACGGGGCCGTGGTTTGGCAATTTTTTTAATCCCGCCCTGGTCAACGGCCGAAACGTCGGCACTGTGACCTTTACTGCGTTTCTGGATAGCGCAACATTAAGCTACATCATCGATGGCGTGACCGTGAACAAAGCCGTCACCCGGCAGACATTCCGTAACAATGACCTCACCGGCGAGTACATCGGGGCGATTAAGCATAATCAATCCGGCTGTAGATCTCCATTCGTCAACAGCGACTTCAACAGTTCCACCGATTTCAGTGTGTCACATACCGCCACCACCTTTTCCATGGCAGTACGGCAGCCGGACGGCAACGTTTGCAACTATGCCGGAAGTTACACCCAGAACGGACGGCTGGGGCGTTCACAGGGCAACTATTCCTGTGGCGGCGGTGTGACGGGAACCTATGACGCCGTAGAACTGGAAGCCAATATCCAGGGCTTTCTTGGGCGTTATACCGCCAGCGACAATTTTTGCAGTTCGACCACCGGGCGATTTGCCGCAATGAGAAAGTGACCTTTAACGCGCTCGAGTGGCGCGCGGCCATTTGAGGTCAAGCGGGTATGCCGCAACGAACCGTTACCAACGTTTTCGCCGTTCCGGTACTTTCCGTCGATTTTTGACCGCTTCTTCCTCCCCGCCCGGTGGAATTGTCAACGCTTTTAACGCCAGGAAAGTACCCACAATGGCACGGGCATTGGCATGGCCGAGCTCGAGTCCGGTTACGTCAGCCGTCAGTGCGGCCAATGTTTTACGATCGAGGTCGTGAGCATTGGGATGTTTGGCGTAAAAAGCCGGAAAGCCCAGTTTCATTGCCTCCACCATTGCAGTCGTCGCTTGTGCAGGGTCGCGCATGCGCCGATACAACTCGGTCGGCGTGCCGTCGTTTGTGAGCAGTCCGGTTCGCTTGGCCAGCGCGACAAACGCGCGATCCGATTCGCGCGAAAAGCCGAGCTTGAAGCGCAGAAAGTCATGCGAAAAAACAACCGGAATCTCGTGCGACTGTATCTTGGCGATCATGTCGGCGATGATTCCGTAGGCAAACATGAAGGGGGGATATTGCGGTGGCATGGTGTTCTCCAGTGGTGGCTTGGCGATGGATCTGCGGCACATTCCGATCGGCGCAGCGCAGCACGTTTATGCTGCGGGCATTGCGCCACCTGCCAATCATACTGCAGCGGAAATGCCACTTTGGGTCCAAAGTGAAGCCAAAAATCGCGCTCGCGTTTATCGATGCAGTATTATTCACAATGATGTCGCGCCCCTTGGTGTCTACTTGGATTTCGATAACGTCACTGCAATTTTTAAATTGGAGCATATTGGCGTGCGGTTCAATCGTCAACGAATTTGTATGGCGGCTTGAATTGCCGGAATTTCTTGACGCGCAACACGTTTCCCCCTAACCTTGCATTGAAGCGTATTGCACGTCTGGGGAGAGCACGATTGTTGTAGATCGTCGCCGAAGGCGCAACTCCCGGAATCGCTCAGGTAAACGTACCTGGACTGCATAGCTTTTCTGGAGAGCGCATTGTGACGGCCAAGCCATTACATGCCACCGAAGGGGCACCCGGGCAGATCGTCTTGTCCGTAATCTCTCAGGTACAAGGACAGAGGGGAATACTGCAAAGTGTCTGGCGATCGTCGCGAGAGACTGTTGCGATATTCTCCGTTTGTTTTTGGAGACTGCTGTGCCCAACGTGCTTAAGCGTACCCCTCTGTTCGAAGCCCATCAGCGCATGGGTGCGAAATTGATCGACTTCGGCGGCTGGGAAATGCCCCTTCACTATGGTTCGCAAATTGACGAACACCACGCGGTGCGGCGCCACGCGGGTATGTTCGATGTCTCGCACATGCGTGCGATCGAAGTGGAGGGTATTGGTGCGGCCGTGTTTCTGCGCCATGTGCTCGCCAACAATATAGCCAAACTCTCCACCCCGGGCCGGGCGCTCTATTCATGCATGCTCAATCTCGAAGGGGGTGTGATCGATGATTTGATCGTTTACTTTCTTTCCTCCACGCACTACCGATTGGTGGTCAATGCCGGTACTGCGGAAAAAGATTTCGCATGGCTGGAAGCAATGCGTGTCAAGGGCGCATTAGAGGTTAAGCTTACAAATCGAACCGACGTTGCGATGATTGCGGTTCAGGGCCCGGCAGCGCGCAGCATTGTAGGCAAGCTGCTACCCGCCGCTGCGGCTGAAATCGCGACGATGAGGCCTTTCCATAGCGCCACTGCAGGGGAATATTTTCTCGCCTGCACCGGCTACACCGGTGAAGATGGTTTTGAACTAATGATGCCCGCGACTGCTGCCGTCGATTTTTGGCAGCAACTGCACGGCGCGGGAGTGCATCCCTGCGGGCTAGGCGCGCGCGACACGCTGCGCCTTGAAGCCGGGATGAATTTGTACGGACAGGATATGACCGAACAAACATCGCCGCTGGAATCGGGATTGGCGTGGACGGTGGATCTGAAACAAGCGCGAGATTTTGTTGGGCATCAGATGATTCTTGCAACCGTGCCTGCCAGGCAGATGGTGGGGCTGGTGTTAACAAGCCCTGGTGTCCTGCGTGCCCATCAGGTTGTCCACACGGCAAAGGGGCAGGGTGAAATCACCAGCGGCAGTTTTTCACCTACGCTCGGCCGGTCGATCGCGCTGGCACGCCTGCCAATCGGCATCGTCATCGGCGATACGGTGCAGGCCGACGTGCGCGGCAAGCGTCTCGACTGCAGTGTGGTGAAAATTCCATTTGTGCGTCATGGCCACTCACTCATTTAAGCCAGCCATTCAACCAACCTCGAGGAACGCAAATGAATATCCCGACCGACCTTCACTACACCGAAAGCCATGAATGGATTCGGCGCGAAGCTGATGGCACGCTGACCGTCGGCATCACGGACCACGCGCAAGATGCGCTGGGTGACCTGGTTTTTATCGAACTTCCGGCCGTAGGAAAGATTTTCGCTGCGCAGGAAAATTGTGTGGTGCTCGAATCGGTCAAAGCCGCGTCAGACGCTTATGCACCTGTTGCCGGCGAAATTGTCGCCGTAAATTCGTCACTGGCGGATACGCCCGAATCACTCAATGCCGCGCCCTATGAATCGTGGCTGTTCAAGATGAAACCTGCTGCCAATGCATCGCTCGCGGGCTTGCTGGATGCCGGCGCCTATGCGGCGAGCATCGGCGCTGCTTGAGAACAGTACCCCTATGCGCCAAGCTGTCATTGTCGCCAACGCAATAGCGGTCACCATCTACTTGTTGCGCTTCTCCTTTTCCGCAAACGGGCCGGCAAAAGCGCAACAAGCGGCCGGTTGATTGCGGAGAAAAAAATGATCGACAATCGCCCCACCCTGGACTCCTTGTTGTCCCGCGATAGCTTTATTGGGCGCCATATCGGCCCATCGCCTGAAGACCAGCGCGCCATGCTTGGCGTACTGAAGCGCGCCACGCTGGAAGCTCTGATGAATGACGTTGTGCCTGCCGCCATCCGCTCGTCTAGCCCTCTGGCGTTGCCCCCGGCGCAGAGTGAACCGGAGGTACTTGCCGCAATGAAAAAGCTCGCTGGCAAAAATAAGGTTTTCAAAAATTACATAGGTATGGGTTATTACCACTCTCACACGCCGAAGGTGATCCTGCGCAACGTGTTGGAGAATCCGGCCTGGTACACCGCCTATACGCCTTATCAACCGGAAATTTCGCAGGGACGACTGGAGGCGCTGCTCAACTTCCAGACCATGGTAAGTGACCTGACCGGTCTGGCCATTGCCAACGCGTCACTGCTCGACGAAGCGACCGCCGCTGCCGAGGCGATGTCGCTGGCGCGGCGATTTGGCAAAACGAAAAGCATGAAATTTCTGGTCTCGGATGAGTGCCATCCACAAACCATCGAGGTGGTGCGCACCCGAGCGCACGGTCAAGGAATTGACGTGATCGTCGGTGACGCGTCTGCGGCCGCCCAACACGACATTTTCGGCTTGTTGTTGCAGTACCCTGCCTCAACGGGTGCGGTGAAAGATTATCGGAAACTCATTCTTTCGGTGCAGATCAAAGGGGCTGTCGTGGTGATGGCGACAGATTTGCTGAGCCTTACCTTACTGACCCCTCCGGGTGAATTGGGAGCCGATATTGCCGTCGGTAATTCGCAGCGGTTTGGGGTGGCGATGGGTTTCGGCGGACCGCACGCGGCGTTCCTTTCTTGCAAAGGCGCCTACAAGCGCCAACTGCCAGGCCGTTTGGTCGGCGTGTCCGTTGATGTAATGGGCAACCCCGCCTACCGGTTAACGCTGCAAACGCGCGAACAACATATTCGCCGTGAAAAGGCGACCAGCAACATCTGCACCGCGCAGGCGCTGCTGGCAGTAATGGCAGCAATGTACGCCTCGTACCATGGTCCCGTCGGATTAAAGCGCATCGCGCTTTACGTGCACCGGCTGGCAGCCACCTTTGCCAAAGGCGTGACAATGCTGGGCCACACCGTCGAAGAGGCAAGTTTTTTTGACACTGTTAAAGTTCACACCGGCACTGGGACCGAGGCAATATTTCTTCGCGCGCAGTCGATACAAATCAATCTGCGCCGTTTCGATGCCGCGTCTCTGTGTGTATCATTCGACGAAACCACCACGGCCGAGGACATAGACATACTCTGGCAGTTGTTCGCAGCAGCCGATAAAATGCCGCCCTCGTTTTCTTCCGTGGAAGCGTCTGTCAGCATCACAGTGCCCGCAGCGTTGCAGCGCACCTCTGCCTATCTCACCCATCCGGTTTTCAATCGATATCACTCCGAAACCGCCATGCTGCGCTACTTGCGCATGCTGGCTGATCGCGATCTTGCACTCGACCGCACCATGATCCCGCTTGGCTCCTGCACCATGAAACTTAACGCCACCACCGAGATGATTCCGGTGACCTGGCCGGAATTCGCCGACATTCACCCGTTCGCGCCTGACGAACAAACCGCTGGCTATCGTGAAATGATCACGGACCTCGAAAAAATGCTGTGTGAAATCACCGGCTATGATGCGGTTTCTTTACAGCCCAATTCAGGCGCGCAAGGCGAATACGCCGGGTTGCTGGCAATACAGGCTTATCACCGCGCGCGCGGTGACGCGCATCGCAACATCGTACTGATCCCAAGTTCTGCCCACGGCACCAATCCGGCTTCTGCACATTTGGCGGGTTTGGCGGTGGTGGTGGTTGCATGCGATATCGATGGCAACGTTGATATTACGGATCTGACGCGTCTTGCAGCGCTGCATAAAAATGACCTCGCTGCGTTAATGGTGACCTATCCATCCACCCATGGCGTGTTCGAAGACGCGATTGTCGATATCTGCAATATCGTGCATCAGCATGGTGGCCAAGTGTATCTGGATGGCGCGAACATGAATGCACTGGTTGGCACGGCACAGCCGGGTAAGTTTGGTGCCGACGTGTCGCATTTGAATTTGCACAAAACTTTTTGTATTCCGCATGGTGGCGGCGGCCCCGGCGTCGGCCCGGTAGCAGTACGCGCCCATCTCGCGCCTTACCTCCCCGCGCGCGCCACCATCGACCACAACCATCCCGTCGGGCCGGTTGCCGCTGCGCCTTACGGAAGCGCGAGTATCCTCGCCATTTCTTGGGCATACATCACACTGATGGGCGCGGAAGGTTTGAAGCGAGCAACACAAGTGGCGATACTAAATGCCAACTACATCGCCGCAAAACTCGGCCCCCATTACCCCGTGCTTTATACAGGCAACAACGGCCTGGTCGCACACGAATGCATACTTGACCCACGCGTGCTGAAAGAAAAAACCGGTATCAGCGCCGAAGACATCGCCAAACGACTCATTGATTTTGGCTTTCATGCGCCGACACTTTCATTCCCCGTCTCCGGGACACTGATGGTGGAGCCGACAGAAAGCGAATCCAAAGAGGAACTGGACCGATTTATCGAAGCGATGATCACCATACGCGAAGAAATCCGCTCCGTCGAGGAAGGCAAAATGAATCGCGACGACAATCCGTTGCGCAATGCACCGCATACTGCGGCGATGGTGACCAGTGACCAGTGGCTGCATGATTACACGCGCGAGCGTGCTGCGTTTCCCGTCAAGAGTTTGGCGCAGGCGAAATACTGGCCGCCGGTGGCACGACTCGACAATATATACGGGGATAAGAATGTATTTTGCAGTTGTCCGCCGTTGCTCGGCTACCAGCCTGCGACTACGGTTGCGGCAACCTGACGACGACATCTGGAGAAAATAAATTATGGCAACGGCTCGATGGAAAAACACGGTCATTGCGGAGGCTGCCGCAAATGAAGTCATTGTGGTTGAGGGAAATATTTATTTCCCTGTCTCCGCCGTGCGGCGCGCGTATCTGCAACCCAGCGATTACCAGTCGATTTGCCCGTGGAAAGGCAAGGCGCATTACTACGACGTGATTGTTAATGGCAGCGTGAACAAGAATTCGGCGTGGTATTACCCCGATCCAAAAGAAGCAGCCAGGCAGATTGCAGGACGAGTTGCCTTTTGGCAAGGCATCGAGGTTGTTGCTTAGTTGTTGAATGTATACCAGCCAATGCGCTGCGCGTGCTCAAGTGGTGCGATGACACTGTTCAGGACTTTGTAAATACCGGCTCAATGAGCCTTAACGGGTGCCGGAATTCGCTACTGATTAGCCGCCGGCGCGGTGGCGCTACCATGCCCCAGTGCCCGCTGCATCTGCACGCTGTCCAGCCAACGGTCAAACTTATAACCGATGCATTTGAACACTGCCACCTTTTCAAACCCGCACGTTTCATGCATTTTTATTGAGGCCGCATTGGCACTATCGCCAATCACG
Source organism: Betaproteobacteria bacterium (assembly GCA_043768625.1). Classification (GTDB taxonomy): domain Bacteria; phylum Pseudomonadota; class Gammaproteobacteria; order Burkholderiales; family Usitatibacteraceae; genus UKL13-2. The sequence continues at coordinate 3,602 of JAYVKG010000323.1, read as the reverse complement.
GCAACCATTTGCCGATAGCCGCGTCGCACGCATTCGTCAATCAAGGCCGTTAACAACTGCCTGCCGATACCGCGCCCCTTCCTTGTGTGCAGTACGTAGACGGAATCTTCAATGACAAAGCGGTAGCCAATGCGGGAACGGTAGGCGCTGGCATGGCTGTAACCGACAACCGTCCCATCCAACTCGGCCGTAAGGTAAGGAAAACCTTGAGCGAGGAGGTTGCGCCGGCGCAGAGCGAATTCTTCGACACTCGGTGGCACGTATTCCCAGGACGCCGATTCAGCCTCGACACTGGCAATATAAATAGCGGCGAGATGAGGGACGTCCTTTTCGGAGGACGCGCGGATAACAACATGTACGTTCATTTTATCAATGGAAGTTAGGGAAGCTCAATCGCACAAATAATAATATAGCGCCGGAACGCAACAAAGCGTATCAATGCACGGCAAGTCAGCCCCCGGAAGGTTGGTCGCTTCATCCGCCGCGCGTCAACACGGCGCGCACGCAGGCATGAATGTGGCGCGGGTCTAGTCCAGTTGATGCCAACGGTGCCGACGGAAGCCGCTTGCCCCGGTTTTTCACTGCATATGCAAGTGGGCCACTCCGGACGCACGCGAACTGTATTTCAAGCTTTACACGAGTGAAGGTCTCTGTAAGACCAATTTTTGACCATTCACGCCACATTCAGCTGGACGAACGCCGAGAAATTTCCCGCCCCTGACATTTATGCGGCGCTGAGATTTTTGCCCATGCATAAACACGCTTTGCACGCTGCCGGGTACGGGGAGGATGAATCGGGCCGCAACGATTGGCGCAAAGTCCAGCTTTTTCTACCCCATTAAATATTAGTTATAGTTTATTGCATATTACTTTAACATTTGTAATACTAGGCTTGGACACCGCACTCGCGATGCGCCACACCATAACGACTCAAAAAGGAAATCTCATGGACCAAATCAAAATGCAAAACGCCAAAACGACCGATGTTGCGAACGATGTTCCGTCAGCCGAGCTTGCGCTGTCGACCCGACGTGATATTAAACTCACTGTGCTTAATGAGTGGGAAATGGCGCTAGCCAGCGGCGGCGAAGGCGCGGTGAGTTGGGGATAGGCTAAGAAACTGACAATTAAGTCGACTGACTTGAACACGGCAAAAGGCGGTCCATCGCGACCGCCCTGAACGCCACCCGCGTTGAGGCGGCATCAATGCATAGAACTCGCGCCGTGGAATGGTTACCGATAAATACCGCTTTTGCAGGTCTCTGCCGCTGCAGAGATGGCTATTTACGCGTATGCCAACTTTTCGAGATAGTCACGTAATTTCGCCGTCTCAAGATTGGCCGGCGCGGGCAGGGACGCATCTTGGTACAGCGGTTTCTCGCCCATTGCTTGCAAGTGCTGGCGTACGCTTTCGGCTTCGGCCCAGATCGCATTGGCGCAACCCCGCGCGCGCTCAATGTCCTGACGTTCCTTGTAAACATAAAAAAGAGCTGTCATGACGACGTGTTTGAATACTGGCTGCGCCGTGTTCTCGGTCGCCATGTGATAAAGGCTTGCCAGAGCATTATCAGCGTTTTCGCTTTTCGCATTGAGCGCATCGCGCAACGCACGAATCATCTTATGCTCGCTGCCCGAAATGCCAAGCCGACCCTTTTCGCGTCGCTTGAGCTGAACAATTACCTGGTCCGCTGCGTTGGAATAGCCGCCAATGAGGAGCATGGCCGCCACAAGCAAGCAATCCGGCGGTGAATCGATAAACAATTTTGGGGTGACACCGCGATCATAAAGCCGCTTAGCCTGTACAAAGTCACCCGCGAGCAGCGCCTCCCATATTTGGCGCGAGGTGCGGCGCGTTTGATCCATGCCCTTATCCACCACACCACCCTTGAGCCGAAGCGCGACTTCCCACATGCGCCCAAAGCCGCCAAAAAACATCGACATAACACCAAGCGACGCCAGCAAATTGGTGCGCAACGCCATATCGCCAAAAGTCTCATCACTATTAGAGCCGCGTGCCGGCGTGGCGTCTTCGGGACTGCCGTCCAGGTCGCGACTGGCATTGGCCAGATACCACGTAACCGCGCGCGTTTTGGAATTCACGCCCAACTTCCGGTAGAGGTGATGAAGATAGACGCGCATCGTCCCTTCTTTGTACCCCAGATTATGTGCCATCGATTTGCTGCTGGCACCCTGGGCGAGCAGTTCCAGCATTTTCAGTTCTTTAGCGCCGATCGTTGAATTTTTCATCATAAAAAACCCCTGTCTTCATTAAGTGCGGTAATTAATTGTTGAAAATTTTTCAGTCCGCCTTCAACATCCATGCGCGGATCGATACCTTCATTGGCAGATTCACGGCGTATGACCACGGTAAAGCAGTGCACCAACTCCGGATCAAGCTGCGCTCCGGCCACGCGCTGCAATTCCTCTAACGCCTTCTGCATTGACCACGCCTTTCGATACGGCCGGTCGGTCACCAGGGTATCGTATACGTCGGCAACGGCACACATGCGCGCGGCCAACGGGATAGATTTTCCGGCCACGTTCGGCGGATAACCTTCGCCGTCCCAGCGCGCGTGATGATATTTTGCGATGTCGCTGGCGATGATCATCCGCGGATGATCATCGCCAGCGAGCATCTCGCCACCAGCTGTCGTGTGCTTTCGCACCAATAACCGTTCAATCGGGTTCAGTGCGCCGGCCTGCATGAGGACTCGCTCGGGCACCGACGCCATGCCAATATCGTGAAGCTGCGCAGCCAGGCCAAATTCAAGCGCCTGAAGTGGTGGCAACCCGTACTCCCGGGCCAGTGCCAGCGTTAGCACGCCAACGCGAATACCGTGCCAGCCGGTGCTGTCGACACGCATTGCAGCACCGACCGCAAGACGCTGCAATGTTTTCCATTCCATTGGCTCGTTGGGAGGCAACAGCCGCGACGTCAAGCGCACCCTGGTTTGCTCGATAACCTGTTCAGTGCCCTGCGTCAGAACCGGCATCAATTCAGCAATCTCTACGTGGCGGCGAATCTGCGCAATCGCAGAGTAATAAATGTGATCCGACAGTTCATGCAGCCTGACCAGTGCGTGCGCTGGAAAGCCAGCCTTATCTTCGGCGCGGACGACGGACACAAGTGTGTCACGCAAAGTCGCGGGTACGGATCGTGACATTACCAAAGCCTGATCCAGCCTCGTTAACCCTAAATCGTGATCGCCGCAAGCCATTTCATAGGCGGCCTGCGTCGTGGACGCAGCAATCGCCGCACGCGGCGTGGCCGCACGCGCTGCCATCTTCACTGCTTCGTCGACGTGACGCTTCGCTTCAGGCAATTGCGCGGCAGCGACGTACAACTTCACGCAATTACGATGTAGCAGCAGCGCGACGTGTGGATCCTGCTGAAAAAACGTCGGCGTCATTTCTTTCAGTGCCAGGTTTGCGAAATGTAGCCCCTCCTGTACTTCACCAAGATGGTAAAGACAATGCGCAAGATTGGTGAACGCGATATAGCGCGTATCGACTGGGGCCGACTCCAGATGCAGCAGGACCAGCACGCGGCGAAAACATGCCCCGGCCAGCGCAAAGCTCCCTGAAACGCAAAACGCCACGCC
>JAYVKG010000322.1:0-2926 GCA_043768625.1 Betaproteobacteria bacterium | reverse complement strand
CTTGCGCAATTTCAGGTCGGCATTGGTTGGTTCGACCGCCTCGGCAAATGCAATGTTGGCCATCGTATATTCGTGCGCGCAGAAAACTTTGGTTTGCGCAGGGAGGTTTTTCAATTTCGTAAGCGAGGCGGTCATTTGTTCGGCGGTGCCTTCAAATAAGCGTCCGCAGCCGCAGGCAAATAACGTGTCACCGCAGAACAGCATGCCGTGACCAATATAGGCGATATGTCCGGCGGTATGGCCCGGCACATCCAGGATTTTGAAAGTCAGATCGAGTAACGGCACCACAATTTGGTCGCCTTCACGCAATGCGCGGGTGCGGGCCGGTATGCGTTCGTTGGCCGGGCCGTAAACAGGGATTTTTCCCTGCAGCTGCAGGTGATCGAGCAGCGGTTCGACGCCGCCAATGTGATCGGCGTGGTGGTGGGTGCAGATGATGGCGACGAGCTGCAAGTGGTGGGCTTGCAGATAGTCAATCACCGGCACCGCGTCGCCTGGATCGACGACCGCCGCGTGCCGGCCATCATGTATGACCCATAGGTAGTTATCCTGAAACGCGGGAAGCGGATGCACACTGATAGAAGCTGAGGTGGCCACGCAGAATCCGTTAAAATGAAATGATGATTTGTGAAAGTTTACATGACTGGTTCACGTCGCCCCTGGGCGCGTATCTGATCGAGCGTGAACGTGCATGGCTGGATCACGTCACGCCGGATATCTTCGGCTTTCATGCCATCCAGCTAGGCCTGCCACAATTTGATCTGATGCGCGAATCGCGCATTGTTCACCGCGTCACCGTTTCCGCCGAGGTGGCGCTTCAACGCAATCATGTGCGAGCACAATTTCATGAATTGCCGTTTGAGACGCAGAGCATTGACTTGTGCTTGATGCCTCACGTACTGGAGTTTAGTGAAAATCCTCATGAAGTGCTGCGCGAAATAGACCGTGTGTTGAGGCCTGAAGGCAGGATCCTGGTGTTGGGGTTCAATCCCTGGAGCCTGTTTGGCACCCGCAAATTGTGGACGTCCAGGGGTTATCCGTGGCAGGGGCAATTCGTCTCACTGGTACGGATTAAAGACTGGTTGCAGCTCCTCGGCTTGGAGCCGGCATCGGGGCGCCTTGCCTGTTACATCCCGCCGTGTGAAACCGACAAGTGGCAGCGGCGTTTTCGTTTTATGGAGCCGACTGGTGATCGCTGGTGGGGTGTGGCTGGCGGTGTTTACATGCTCGAGGCAATTAAAAGGGTAACAGGTGTGCGGCTGATTGCGCCGGCATGGAGCGACCGACAAATACGGGAGCGCAAGTTCGCGACCGCGACAAGATATGAACAGTCGCACCGCATCGAGCGCCTGCCGGTTGTATTGCGCCGTCCATCCCGCTTGCACCTGGTGAAATGACATCCGTGCGTGGTGAAATAAATATGGTCGAAATTTTTACAGATGGTGCCTGCAAGGGTAATCCCGGCGTCGGCGGCTGGGGTGCGATTCTGCGTTTCGCCGGCACCGAAAGGGAATTGTTCGGTGGCGTGGTCAATACCACCAACAACCGCATGGAAATGACGGCTGTGATCGAGGCCTTGCGGGCGCTGTCGCGGCCATGCGACGCGGTGGTATTCACGGATTCTTCCTATGTGCAGAAAGGGATCAGCGAATGGATCCACGGCTGGAAACGAAATGGTTGGAAGACCGCCGACAAGAAGCCGGTGAAGAACGCTGATTTGTGGCAAACACTCGATTTGCTGGCCGCAGCGCACAACATAGATTGGCGTTGGGTGAGGGGCCACGCCGGACACCCTGAAAACGAGCGTGCCGACCAGCTCGCCAACCGCGGGGTGGATTACGTGCTGGCAAACGTATCTTCATCCTCAACCAGCAACGCTCGATGAGCCGTCAAATTGTGCTCGATACCGAAACTACCGGGCTCGATCCTGCCCTGGGTCACCGCATTATTGAGATTGCCTGTGTAGAAATGGTCAACCGGCGGTTGACGCAGAACAATTTCCTCAAGCGCGTCCATCCCGAACGGGAAATTGACCAAGGCGCGACCGATGTACATGGCATTACGCTTGAGGAGCTGGCGCACGAGCCGAAGTTTGCCGAGATTGTTGAAGAATTTCTAAGCTACGTGGCCGGTGCCGAACTGATCATTCATAACGCCCCATTTGATGTGGGGTTTTTGAACGCAGAGTTGCGTAGACTCAAAAGACCGCCTGTGACCGACATCTGCACCATCACTGATACCTTGGCGATGGCGAAAGATCTTCATCCTGGCAAGCGCAATAATCTCGACGCGCTGTGTGACCGCTACCAGGTTGATAACAGTGCGCGTGCCGTCCATGGTGCACTGGTGGATGCCGAGTTGCTATCCGACGTTTATATCGCCATGACCCGCGGGCAGGACAGTCTGGCCATTGGTCTCGAAGTCGGTGCCGGCACCGCAAAAATTGGCGCGGCGCATGTTGCGCGACCTTCGCAACTTAAAGTGCTGCTCGCCAGTGCTGACGAGGTCAAGCTGCACGAGAGCCACATCGCGAGCATCGAAACAAGTCGCGCCGGCAAGTCGGTCTGGTCGACAGTGGCAGTGGCGACGAACGCGTCCGGGTAAAAGTGTCCCGGCGGTCTTTTGCGTTAAGCCTTGTATGTCCTTTCACTTAAACATATACTACTAAGGGATTGCCTGAGAAATCGGATGTAACTCATTGTTAATTATTCGTAAAAATAATAAATGTTAACTATTGTGGATGAGTGAGCCAAGTCATAGAAATTACCCTATTCGTCGCGTACTATGCGTTCCTCGCCAAGGCTACATTTGGTGATTTAGAGACGCGTAGTAATCGAATAAAGCGGGGAAATGCAATGCAACAACTGACAAAACGTGTTATTTCACTTATTGCCGTGGCGGTGATGTCGATGGTTGGCATTCCGGC
>JAYVKG010000321.1:0-1555 GCA_043768625.1 Betaproteobacteria bacterium | reverse complement strand
CTCGAAAGGCAGGCCACCGCGTAGCGGTTTAGTTCAACGTGATGTAGGCGTCATAAATGACGCTTTACAAACCGTCAAACGACTGCATATTAATACAGTCATTGAAATGTAACCCATGTAAATTACAGCCTTGTCTAAAATTAGCACCTCCTAATTAAAACATGACAACACATGATTCGTCTGCGCCGCGATTATTGGACCAAATGCGGGATCGTATCCGGCGTAAGTACTACAGCATCAGGACCGAGCAAGCGTACCTTCATTGGGTGAAGGCTCTTGTGCGTTTTCATGAAATGACGCATCCGGCGACGATGAGAGCCGCTGAACTTAAATTATTCTTGACGTATCTGGCGGTCGAGCGCTAGGTGTTTTCCTCGGCGTAAAATCAAGCGCTGTCGGGTTTCTATTACTGTATTGCGAAGTGCTGGAAATCGAGTTGCCCTGGCTGGATGGGATTGAACGGTCGAAGCGGCCAACGCGCTTGCCTGTGGTGCTGACAGGGGAGGAAGTCAGCTCGGTTTTGGGCCAGCTTGACGGTACGACCGCACTTATCTTGAAGCTCGCCTATGGCACAGGAATGCGCATCATGGAAATGCTGCGGTTACGGTTGAAGGATGTCGAATTTTCGCGCAGGGAAATCCTCATTCGAGAGGTTAAGTCGCCAAGGACCGGGTCACGATGTTGCCGGCTTTGCTGATGCTCCCATTGCGCGACCATCTGGCGCGGGTGCGTTTTCTTCACGAACGCGATTGCGAGCAAAGGCTTGGCGAGGTATTTCTGCCGTTTGCCTTGGCGCGAAAATATCCCGAGGCGGCACGTGATTGAGGTTGGCAATACGTGTTGCCATCGAACAAGTTGAGCATCGATCCCCGCAGCGGACGCAAAAGACGGCACCATGCCGATCCGCAGAATTTGCAGCGCCGAATGCGTCAGGACGTTTAGCTTGCCGGCGTCAATAAACCGGCAACGCCCCATACTTTGCGTCACTCTTTGCGACGCATTTGCAGCAGTCCGGTTACCACATTCGCACCGTCCAGGAACTGCTCGGCCACAAAGATGTGCAGACGACAATGATTTATACGCATGTCCTTAATCGCGGCGGTTGCGGTGTGAAGAGTCCACTTGTTCGAGTCTAGTCGGGGGATAATGCAGGCAGCTAGTCAGCGCTGAATCGTTGCCTGTTGAAGTTAAACACAAGCACTGGCGGGGCTCGCGGACTAAAAAGTTATTGGAAGCCGCGCCAGGTATAGAGTTTGTTAATTTATCCCGTGTTTTTGTGAACGATCTCTTCTCCAACACTGTTTCATCGCCCACCGCAGCGAACGCTAAACAAACTGGCGTAAATGTGCCGCTCGCGGAGCAGTTGCGACCGCGTTCGCTCGCGCAAGTGATCGGGCAGGAGCACCTCACCGGCGAGGGCATGCCGCTTTACATCGCGTTTGAATCCGGCAAGCCACACTCGATGATTTTGTGGGGCCCGCCGGGCGTCGGCAAGACCACCATTGCGCGTCTGATGGCGCATGCGTTTGAGTCCGATTTCATCGCGTTGTCGGCA
>JAYVKG010000320.1:0-2624 GCA_043768625.1 Betaproteobacteria bacterium | reverse complement strand
GACAGCTTTAAAGCCGACGCAACCATCATTTCGCTGGTCGGCATCGCCCATGGAACTTCGCACTTTTTTCATCTGATGCTGCCGCCACTGTTTCCGTGGTTCATGCGCGAATTTGGGCTAGGTTACGCGCAGGTGGGCTTGCTGATGACGATGTTTTTTGTTGTCTCGGGCCTCGGCCAGGCGATTGCCGGCATCTGGGTCGATCGATTCGGCGCGCACCGCGTGTTGTGTGCCGGCGTAGGACTACTGACCTTGTCTGGCGTGCTGGTTGCGGTAGCACCAAATTTTCTGGGACTGATGGGCGCCGCCGCGGTTGCAGGGGTCGGCAACAGCGTATTTCATCCGGCCGATTTTGCGTTGCTCAACCGCCGCGTGTCGGCACCGCGTTTGGGGCACGCATTTTCGATGCATGGTGTGGCAGGCAATCTGGGCTGGGCGGCGAGTACCGTGCTGATGCTGGCGTTGGCCACGGCATTTGGCTGGCGCGCGGCGGGTTTGGGCGCCGCGCTGGTTGGCGCCGCATCGCTGACATTGTTGATCTGGAAGGGCGAAATGCTGCAATACGAATTGCAGGTCAGCACAAAAATGGCAGGCGCCGAGTCACCACGATCCGGACAAGGCACGTGGGGATTTTTGCGCACTTCTCTGGTCTGGTGTGCGTTCGCGTTTTTCTTTTTTTCCACGTTTGGCTTCGGTGCGCTGCAAAATTTTGCGCCGTCGCTGCTGCACGACCTTTACGGCCTCTCGATTACGGCGGCGACGTCCGCGCTGACGATTTATCTGATCGGCAGCTCAATGGGGCTGGTATGGGGCGGTTTTCTCGCCAAACCCGGCAACCAGCACGAGCGTTATGTTGCGGGCGCGCTCAGCCTTGGTGCGGCGCTGGCGCTGCTGTTGTCATTGGGCGTGCTGCCCGGTTGGCTGGTATTACCGGTAATGGCGTTGATGGGTTTTGGCATCGGCCTTGCCGGTCCTTCGCGTGACTTGCTGGTGCGCACCGCCACCAGGGCGCGACTGGGTGAAGCCGCGTTTGGCCGCGTTTACGGGATGGTTTATTCGGGGTTGGATGTGGGATTGGCGCTGTCGCCGATCGTCTTCGGCATGATGCTTGACCATCATGCGCCGCAGCTGGTGTTTGTCGGTATTGCGATCACGCTGCTATTGGCCATCGCCGCAGCCGCGGCGCTGGCGCGGCGGGCGGTAGTGTTGCCGCCGGCAGCGGCTTTTAGCGGGGCAGAACACTAGCAATAGCAAGGCTTACAGGCCATTTGTGTCTGTAAAAGCGCGCCAGTATTGGTTCTATATTTCTGGATGCGGCAGATCAGCCAATTTTTCGGACAACATGGCAATCAGCTGCGGGACGTTCAATATGGTCACGCCAAATTTTTGCGCACGCGTTTTCAGCCCCAGTACAGCGTTATCCCTTGACGCCAGCGCCGCGCTCCTGGCGTGATACGCCAGCGCCAGAAACGGCTCATCGTCGCGGTCGCGGCAGCGCGGAAACCCACCGGGCATCATGAGTTGCGTCGGTGAAAAACCTGCAGGCAGATCGCCAATAACCGTTGCGGCCTGATAGCGGGCAAATATTTCCTGTTGCCGCGCGGGCGCGAGTTTCAGTTGCGGATATGCCAGCACCCGCACCAATTCGTTGAGCGCATAGGTATGCGTGTGTACCAGTACCCGTGCCTCGCGCACCCCGTGCCGCAGCGGGTTCATGAACGGATCGTCGAATACCAGCCAGTCAATCACGACGTTGGTGTCGAGTACCAGGGTGATCGGCGCGACCTTGCTGTACAGGTTGCCGCTCACAGCGCCTGACCGGCCGCGACTGCCGATGCCCACGCCCATTGAAAATTAAAGCCGCCAAGGTGCCCGGTGACGTCGACCACCTCACCGATAAAATACAGCCCCGGCACCGCGTTGGCTTGCATCGTCTTCGACGACAGCGCGTGCGTGTCGACGCCGCCGAGGGTGACCTCGGCTTTGTTGTAGCCCAGCGTTCCCGAGGGCTTCACCTGCCAGTCTTGCAACGCTGCCAGCGCGGTGGCGAAGGCCTGATCGGTGAACTGGATGGCAGGCTTGTTTAACTGATGCGCCTCGCACCACTGTTGTGCAAAGCGCTTCGGCAAACGCTCTGCCAGCAAATTATGCAAGTGTGTTTTGGCGTGGCGCTGCTGGCCCAGCCAGGGCAGCAGCGCGGGGTCGGGCAGCAGATTGATGTGGATCGGCGTTGTGGCCGGACCGTTTTGCCAATAGGAGGAGATCTGCAAAATAGCCGGACCCGACAGCCCACGATGGGTGAGGAGCAGCATTTCGCGGAATTTGCCGTCGTGGCACGACACCTCTGCGTCCAGCGAGAGCCCGGAAAGATCGCCGTATTGGGCGAGACTTGCCGCATCGAAACTTAGTGGCACGAGAGCAGGGCGCGGCGGCACGATACCGATGCCAAATTGTTCTGCAATCTTGTAGCCGAAAGGCGTTGCGCCGATCCTGGGTACCGATAAGCCACCGGTGGCAATGACCAGCGCGGCGGCATTGAAATCACCCTGGCTGGTTCGCACGAGATAGCGATCCCGCGCCCGCGTCACGGCGTCCACGGCGCACCGCAGGCGCAACTCGACCTG
>JAYVKG010000319.1:0-11749 GCA_043768625.1 Betaproteobacteria bacterium | reverse complement strand
CCTCGGCCATGTCGATCATGTCGGGCGACGTGCCGATGATCGGCACGCCGTTCTTCGCGAGATCGCGCGCGAGTTTGAGCGGCGTCTGGCCGCCGTACTGGACGATGACGCCGAACGGCTTTTCAACGTGCACGATCTCGAGCACGTCCTCGAGCGTGAGCGGTTCGAAATAAAGGCGGTCGGACGTGTCGTAGTCGGTCGACACGGTTTCCGGATTGCAATTGACCATGATGGTTTCGTAACCATCCTCACGCAGCGCGAGTGCCGCGTGCACGCAGCAGTAATCGAACTCGATGCCCTGCCCGATCCGGTTGGGCCCGCCGCCCAGCACCATGATCTTGCGACGGCTGGTCGGCTCGGACTCGCATTCGGCAACGCCGCCGTAGGTGGCGGCCTCGTAGGTCGAGTACATGTAGGCGGTGTTGGTCGAGAACTCCGCGGCGCAGGTGTCCACCCGTTTGTAGACCGGGCGGATGCCAAGCGCGCGGCGCTTCTCGCGGATCACCTTGTCGGTGGTTTTCAGCTGCCGGGCGAGCCGCCGGTCGGAAAAGCCCTTTTTCTTCAGCAGCAGCAATGTGGCCTTGTCAACCTGCTCCAGCGTCATGGCCTCCAGCTCGAGCTCGATCTTCACGATCTCCTCGATCTGCACCAGGAACCACTTGTCGATCTTCGTCAGGTCGTAGACCTCGTCGACGGTCAATCCCATCGCGAAAGCATCGCCGACGTACCAGATGCGCTCCGGGCCCGGCGCTCCCAGTTCCTTTTCGAGCACCTCGCGGTCCTGGGTCATCTCATTCAGGCCGTCGACGCCCACCTCCAGGCCGCGCAAGGCCTTCTGGAACGATTCCTGGAAGGTCCTGCCCATGGCCATCACCTCGCCCACCGACTTCATCTGGGTGGTCAGGCGCGAATCGGCCTGCGGGAATTTCTCGAAAGCGAAGCGGGGAATCTTGGTGACCACGTAGTCGATGCTGGGCTCGAAGCTGGCGGGCGTCGCGCCGCCGGTGATCTCGTTGCGCAGTTCATCCAGCGTGTAGCCGACGGCCAGCTTGGCCGCGACCTTGGCGATCGGAAATCCCGTTGCCTTCGATGCGAGTGCGGAGGACCGGGACACCCGCGGGTTCATCTCGATCACGACCATTCGCCCGTCCGCCGGGTTGATCGAGAACTGCACGTTGGAACCGCCGGTGTCGACACCGATCTCCCGCAGCACCGCGATCGAGGCGTTGCGCATGATCTGATATTCCTTGTCGGTCAGCGTCTGCGCGGGTGCAACGGTGATCGAGTCGCCAGTGTGTACGCCCATCGGATCGAGGTTTTCGATAGCGCAAACGATGATGCAGTTATCGTTCTTGTCGCGGACAACTTCCATTTCAAATTCTTTCCAGCCCAGCAGTGATTCCTCAATCAATAATTCTTTGGTCGGCGAGGCCTCCAGCCCGCGCTCGCAAATTTCAACGAACTCATCACGGTTGTAGGCAATGCCACCACCGGAGCCGCCCATCGTGAAGCTGGGACGAATGATGGCCGGAAAACCAATGGCTGCCTGTACCTGCAAGGCTTCTTCCATCGAGTGCGCGATCATTGACCGGGCCGAGCCCAATCCAATTTTGGTCATTGCGTGCTTGAATTTTTCGCGATCTTCGGCTTTGTCGATGGCTTCTTTTGAGGCACCAATCATTTCTACAGCGTATTTGTCCAGCACGCCGTGCCGGGCGAGGTCGAGCGCGCAGTTCAACGCCGTCTGGCCTCCCATCGTCGGCAACAACGCGTCGGGGCGTTCCTTCTCAATAATTTTTTCGACGATCCGCCAGGTAATCGGCTCAATGTAGGTCACGTCCGCCATGTTCGGGTCGGTCATGATGGTCGCCGGATTGGAATTGATCAGGATGACCTTGTAGCCCTCAGCGCGCAGCGCGCGGCATGCCTGTGCGCCCGAGTAATCGAATTCGCAGGCCTGGCCAATGACTATCGGGCCTGAGCCGATGATAAGGATGGATTTGAGGTCGGTGCGTTTTGGCATGGTCTATACAAAGCCGGTCTTGCGCTGCGGTTTCTTTTTGCGAAAATGCATCAAGTCGTCAATCGCTTGGAACACAAGCGCGAATTGGTTGTTGTGGTTATTTGTGAAATCGCCGAATTTACTGCGGGATGCGCCCGACGGTGTGGCCACGTCCCGTTTACCAAATGTAAATTGTTGGTTGCTTGCACCACGGCGGCTTGGCCACAGCCGGTATGCACCAGTCGTTTTTGATACGACGATTTGGTATTGCATCAACTCCCGCCACGCGGTGAGCTTGCTAACCACGTTTGTCCTCCATCATTTGCACAAATCGATCAAACAAATATCCCACCTCGTGCGGCCCCGGACTGGCCTCGGGATGCCCTTGAAAACTGAACGCCTGCTTGTCCGTGCGTGCCAAACCTTGGCAGGTGCCATCGAATAAAGACTTATGGGTAACGCGGAGGTTGGCCGGCAAGCTTTTCTCGTCGGCAGCGAAGCCATGATTCTGGCTGGTGATGTAAACTTTTTTAGACGCAAGATCCTGCACCGGGTGATTGGCCCCGTGATGGCCAAATTTCATTTTCATCGTTTTGCCGCCGGACGCCAGTGCCAGCAATTGGTGACCAAGGCAAATGCCAAATAGCGGAATGTCATGGGCAATTATTTCTGCAATTGCCTTGATTGCGTAATCGCACGGTTCGGGGTCGCCGGGACCGTTGGAAAGGAAAACGCCGTCCGGCTTCAACGCGATTGCAACTTCAGCGGACGTTTGCGCGGGCAGTACCGTGATGCGACAACCGCGGTCGGCCAGCATCCGCAGGATATTGTGCTTCACACCGTAATCGTAGGCGGCCACGTGAAATTTTGGATTCTCCCGTTCGCGATAGCCAACCCCTAGCGCCCAGGTTGACAGATTCCATTCATAGCGCTGTTGGCAAGTGACCTCTTTGGCCAAATCCAGTCCCGCCATATTCGGCGCGTTTTGCGCCATGGCGCGTGCTTCGGTGATCGCTGCTTCATCCGTGGAGCCGCTGGCAATGCAGCCGTTCTGCGCGCCCTGTTCGCGGATCAGCCGCGTGAGGCGCCGCGTGTCGATGTTGGCAATCGCGACGACGTTGTTGCGCTGCAGATAGGCGGGTAATGTTTCTTGCATGCGCCAATTGGAAGCCAACGTCGGCAGATCACGAATGATCAGCCCTGCCGCATGGCACTTTTCCGACTCTGCGTCCTCTGCATTTGTCCCGGTATTGCCAATATGCGGGTAGGTCAGCGTGACCACCTGGCCCGCGTAGGAAGGATCGGTAAGGATTTCCTGATACCCCGTCATCGCGGTGTTAAACACCACCTCCCCTGCTGCATGGCCATCTGCGCCAATTGAGACACCCTTGAATACCGTGCCGTCGGCGAGCACAAGGACAGCGGGTTGACGATGGAAAGGGGCGGGGGAATGCACGTGGACTCCGGAGAAAACGGGGAAAATGTTTCCGCGACCCGCATAAAAAACGGGAAAGACCGGTGTCGGCACTTTCCCGCGCTCTTCAATTAAAAGCTCTCGCGATTAAGGATGAATTTTACCTTAACGCGCGCATTTGAGCAACGCCGCAATTACATTTGTCGTTACGTCATGCCAAGCACATCGGCCATATCGTAGAGCCCGCTGCGCTTATCGGCTAGAAAGACGGCGGCACGTAGCGCGCCCTCTGCATAGTTGGTGCGGGACGATGACTTGTGCGTGATTTCGATGCGCTCACCGACACCGGCAAACATCACCGTGTGCTCGCCAATGATGTCGCCACCACGGATGGCAGAAAAGCCGATGCTGCCGGGCTTGCGTTCAGCCGTTTTGCCGTCGGTACCGTGCCGTTCAAAAACGGCAATTTCTTCGAGTGGCTTGCCGATTACGCCTGCCGCAACTTCAGCCATTTTCAGCGCGGTTCCGGATGGCGCATCGCGTTTCATTTTGTGATGCGTCTCAATAATTTCGATATCGTATTGCTGGTGCAAAAATTTGGTTGCGTGCGCGATGAGATTCAGCATCACGTTGACGCCGACACTCATGTTCGGCGCAAAAACGATGGCAATTTCCCTTGACGCGGCCTCAATCTGTTTTTTTTCTTCGGGGGTAAATCCGGTAGTGCCAATGACCAGATTTATGCCATGTTCACGGCAAGCGGAGAGATGGCGCAACGTCGCCTCCGGCCGGGTAAAGTCGATAAGCAAATCGGCGTGCGCCAAAACGGTCCCGGCATCGGCGCTGATGACAACCCCAGCGGCATTGGCGGAAAGACTGCCGGCATCCTGACCCAGCAGGGGGCTCGCCACGTGCTCCAGGACGCCAGAAATTCTTACATTTGGTGTGGATCCGGCCACTTCCAACAGCGCCCGGCCCATGCGGCCGCCGCCACCTGCGATGGAAATACGCAATTGCGCCTGTTGTGACATTTGCACAACGCTGCGTTTATTGTTTAGGCGGCGGCGCGCCCGGCGGCAGGGTATTGGGCAGTTGCCGTCTTTCGCCGCCGCCGGTCAGAATCTCAACGGCCGACGCCTGACCATCCACCTTGGCAACCTTGTCGTTGTCAAACATGATGGTTACCTTGTACTGCTGCTTGTCGCGACCGAACGGCCCGTATCTGGTGCTTTGATCAAGACTAAAGTAATAGTCCCAGCGATTGCCGTTAAACACATCCTGCAACAGTGGCGTGCCCAGCGCGGTACTCACATCCAGCCTGGTCATGCCGGGCTTGATTTTGGCAACCTGTTCCTGGGTGACAAGATTTCCTTGCTGAATATCGATGCGATGTACACCGAATCCGGCGCAGCCTGCGACCAGTACGGGCACCACTGCAACGACAACGTTGATAGCAAAACGGGTGACGCGCATGGCAGACTTTCAAAACTATTTGACTCTCATTATTATAACCGACGCAGCCTCCGAGCATTCCCGCACGGCGTCTCCGGAGGCAGTCCTTAAAACAGCTTATGATTAGCGAATATAAAGCGAGATTTTCATGTCGGAATCCAAAGAATTGCGCAACATTGGCCTCAAGGCCACCTTTCCACGCCTCAAGGTGTTGGACTTGTTTCAACATTCCGCCCAGCGCCATATGTCCGCCGAGGACGTCTACAAGCTATTGCTGAACGAAAATGCGGAAATTGGTTTGGCAACTGTTTATCGGGTCCTGACGCAATTTGAGCAGGCGGGTCTGCTGGTTCGGCACCACTTTGAAAGCGGCAAAGCCGTCTTTGAATTAAACGAGGGCAGCCACCACGATCACCTGATGTGCATGCAGTGTGGTCGCGTCGAAGAGTTTTACGACGCCGAGATCGAGCAGCGCCAGCAAAAAATTGCCCAGGATAGAGGTTTTAATATTAACGACCACTCGCTCTACATTTACGCCGACTGTATCAAGCCCAACTGTCCTTATCGCAAGCCTGCTTGAGCCCCTGCAGTTTTCAGCCACCGCATATATATTTGGAGTGAAGTGTGAATAAAGTCTCGCGATGGATGCTGTGGTGTTGCTTCATGGCTGGTTTGCTGGGCGCGGCAGACTTCGCGCCGGCCCGTGAAAGCGCCTCAAGACCTGCCGATTTCCCGCTGATTTCTGCGTCTGACCTGCCAGCAGAGGGTCGCGAAGCGTTGGCGCTGATTCGCAAGGGTGGCCCCTTTCCCTATGCAAAAGATGGCAGTATATTTTCCAATCGCGAGCGCATTCTGCCCAGGCAGCCACGCGGCTTTTATCATGAATTCACCGTGAAAACACCGCGCTCGCGGGACCGCGGCGCGCGGCGCATCATTTGCGGCGGGGCGGTGGGGATATTGCAGGGTGCGGAAGCCTGTTACTACACCGACGATCACTACGCATCGTTCAAGAAAATAAAGGAATAGCGAGATGGCCTCCCCGGAATTAAAAAATCTGCTCGCCAGCGATCAACCGCGCGGCGTGTACTGGTCCAAATCCCACGCCAGTGTCGCCGAACTTTCCAAGCTGGCGCGCTCAAAAGGCATGGCTTTCTTTCACCTGGAAGGCGAGAAAATTGAAAAGAAAGAGCAGTTCCTCAATCACGCCGCTGTGGCGATGAAATTTCCGTCGCACTTTGGCAATAATTGGGATGCGTTTTATGATTGCCTCACCGATATGGATTGGGTGGATACCCAGGGCTACCTGATATATTTCGATCACACCGATGCATTTGCCGGCCACCACGAAAGCCAGCTTGAAACGGTCGTGGAGCTATTTCAGGACGCGGTGGAGTTTTGGAAAACCGAAGGTAAACCTATGCTGGTGGTGCTGTCGGGAACAGATTCACCACCGGGCATGAAGAAAATCTAGCCCGCATTAGTTATTGAAACCATACTGCCGGCGCGGCTTTACAGCCTTTTATTTGCCGGCAGTCGCGCCAGCTGGCGTTGTGCCAGTCGTCATTCATCCCGCGAGAACCGGATGTCGCCATAGTAAGCACTGGTATGCGACCCGGTCGCATTGGAATCGGTCATGACGCCGACAAAAATGATTGAGCCGGGTGGTTCGCCAAACAGGCGCTCGTAATCTTGTTTCACGTTGCGTTGAAAGTTGATCCACTGCCCGAGCCGCTGGGGGCCGGATTCAACCACCAGCATTTTTGCGCGCGACGTTTTCGCGTTGTCAAGAACGGTCTCGGCGGGAAGTTTATTTTCCCAAATGTACTGGATCGTCGCATACGGCATTTCGCGCCCGCTGAAAAACTTGACGGTCTGCGCAAATGCGCTGTCTTCAAAATCAAATTTGGACTTGTCGCCGTCAAACGCGACGATCACACGCACAGGAGAATCGTCAGCGATACGACTGGCGTTGTCGGCATCGGCGATCAACTGTGGTACTTTCCAGCGCCAATGCAGGTGCGGAAATTCAGCAACGGCAAGCGACATCGGCTGCAGCAATCCGGACGCCGACACATTTGCCTCCGCTTCCAGCACACGCTCGCCCTCGTGTTCGACAATGCGATATTTGGTGCGCGCCAGAAAACGCGAAAGCAGCCAGGGTTCCCATGCCGTCGGCAGTGATTCACCGACCGACGTCAGCGAAAAAGGCTGCACCGCCGCGAAGGCAACAGACGAAAGCGTCGGCCCGTGGGCCGGCGCAATGAGCTGGGCGCAACCTTGCAGGCCAAGCAAAATACTAATAAAACCCGCTCGCGCAAGGCAGCGCCTTTGCGATCCTTCTGCTGCCGTCAATTTGATCTTCACAACACAGTCGCCTCGCAAAACTGCCAATGAAATGTTTATTCCGAACTCGCAATCAACGCCGCATTGCCGCCTGCCGCCGCCGTGTTGACGGTAAACGTACGTTCGGAGGCGAACCGCAATAGATAATTCGGCCCCCCGGCTTTAGGTCCGGTGCCGCTTAAACCTTCGCCGCCGAATGGCTGCACCCCTACGACCGCGCCGATCTGGTTTCGGTTCACATATATGTTGCCGACCCGGGCGCGGGCGCGAATGGCGCGAACCGTTTCCTCGATACGGGAATGAATGCCGAGTGTGAGGCCGTAGCCGCTCGCGTTGACTGCATCGACAACATCCATTAGCTGGTCTGCCGCGAACGGCAACACATGCAACACCGGCCCAAACACTTCGCTTTTGATGTCATCGAACGACGCAATCGCGAACGCACAGGGCGCAAAGAAATGGCCCGCAGGAATATCGCGCGGCAAGCGGGTCTGGCCGATTGGCGCGAAATGTTTGGCCATCCGTTCGCGATGTGCTACCAGAAGGTTAAATGCTTCCAGGTCGATAACCGGGCCAATGTCGGTATCCAGCTTTGCCGGGTCGCCCAGACGCAATTGCTGCATGGCGCCGTCCAGCAAGGCTGAGACCCGTGGAAAAATATCCTGCTGTACACACAAGATTCGTAACGCCGAACAGCGTTGTCCCGCGCTATTGAAAGCCGAAGCGACCACGTCATTCACGATCTGCTCCGGCAACGCCGACGAATCCGCGATCATGGCATTTAACCCACCGGTTTCGGCGATGAAAGGAATGATCGGGCCGCGGCGAGCGGCGAGACTGCGATTGATTGCCTGGGCAGTTGCGGTGCCGCCGGTAAAGACCACACCGGCGATTCGCAAATCCGCCACCAGTGCGGCGCCGACAATTTCACCGCGACCGGGCAGCAGCGCGATGGCGTCTTTCGGCATGCCCGCGTCGAGCAATAGCTTGAAGGCCTCAAAGGCGATGATCGGCGTTTGCTCGGCAGGCTTGGCGACGACGGCGTTGCCGGCCGCAAACGCGGCCGCCACCTGACCCATAAAAATGGCCAGCGGGAAATTCCACGGCGAGATGGCGGCGAACACACCGCGCCCGTGCAGCGATATTTCGTTGCTTTCGCCGGTCGGTCCCGGCAGAGGCAGCGGGAGCGCAAACTGCCGGCGCGCCAGTGCCGCGTAATAACGGCAATAATCCACCGCTTCCCGCACTTCGCCCAATGCGTCCGGCAGCGTCTTGCCGGCTTCAATGACGCACAGTGCCATGAAAAATGGCTGGCGCAGTTCCAGCAAATCGGCGGCCCGCTCAAGTACGGCGGCACGATTGTTGCCATCGATGCCCGGCCATTTTGACGTGACCTGCAACGCCAAATTGAGCAGCTGATCATCGGCCTCCTCCACCATGCCGATTTTTTCAAGCGTGGCAGGATTGTATACAGCCATCATGACACCGCGCATCGCTTCACCGCCAATCAACGGCTTGGCGATGAAATCGTTTCTCGCCAGTGGCGAAGCAATTGCCGCCCGCAAGGCATCGGTGGCGGCGACGTCGGCAAAACTGAAGCCACCGGAATTCAGCCGGCTCACGTCAGCGGCCATGAACAGATTCCGTGGCAACGCCAGCTTCAAATTGGCCTTATTCGGGTTGTCCTGGCACGCCGCCACCGGGTCGTCAATGACGTCTGCAATCGATACGTCGGTGTCAGCGATGCGATTTACAAACGATGAGTTGGCCCCATTTTCGAGCAGCCGGCGTACCAGGTAAGGCAATAAATCCTCATGCGTGCCAACCGGTGCGTAGACGCGGCACGCTGCGCTATGGCCCGTCACTACCGCATCGTATAGCTCCAGCCCCATCCCGTGCAGGCGCTGAAATTCAAAATGTTTGTGGTTGCCCTCATTGCCGGCGCGTTCGAGAATGGTGGCGACGGTATGCGCATTGTGGGTGGCAAACTGGCTGTAAAACACCGCGGGCTGTGCCAGCATTTTTGCCGCGCAGGCCAGATAGGAGACATCGGTATTTGTCTTGCGCGTGAACACCGGGTATCCATTAAGGCCCTGCATCTGTGCACGCTTGATTTCGGTATCCCAGTACGCCCCTTTCACCAGCCGCGTCGGAATGCGGCGACCGTGCGTAACAGATAATGCCGTGAGCCAGTCAATGACCTGGATGGCGCGTTTCTGATAGGCCTGCACCGCCAGGCCCAACCCTTCATAGCCGGCAAATCGCGGGTCGCCATAGACTGCGGCGAACAATTCCAGAGAAAGTTCCAGCCGCTCTGTTTCCTCTGCATCGAACGTGATGCCAATGCCGCCATCACATGCCAAGCTGGCAAGCGAGATCAATTTTGGCAACAGCTCATCGATCACCCGTTCGCGATTCGTCCATTCATAGCGGGGATGAAGCGCAGACAGTTTGACTGAAATCCCGGGTGCCTCAAACACGCTCTGTTGTGGCTTGACAGCGGACGAAATCGCCGTGATCGCATTCTGGTACGAGACAAAATAACGCTCGGCATCCTGCCCCGTCATCGCTGCTTCACCCAACATGTCGTACGAATGACGATACGTCGCCTGATCATCCGAGGTGGCGCGTTGCAGCGCGTCTTCGATAGTACGGCCCATCACGAATTGCTCGGCCATCAGTTTCATGCCCTGGCGCAATGCGGTGCGCACGATGGGTTCCCCGGCCTTGGCTGCAAGCCGTGTCAGCCAGCCGCCGACGTCGGCAGCACTATCGGCGGCAGGTGCTACCAATTTGCCGGTCAGCATCATGCCCCACGTACCTGCGTTCACCAGCAAGGAATCCGATGCGCCCAAATGCTTCTTCCAATCGCCTTGGGCAAATTTATCCTTGATCAGTTTATCCGCCGTTGCCGCGTCGGGAATGCGCAACAGCGCTTCTGCGACGCACATCAGCAGCACACCTTCCTGCGAAGAAAGATCGTACTGCGTCAGAAAAGACTGCATTCCCGAATGTTTTTGCTGGCGGGCGCGAACCGCCTCGACCAAACTGCGCGCCGTCGCACTGGCGCGTGCATTTGCGTCGGACCCCAGCTTGGCGAGCGGAATCAGTGCTTCGAGTGTGTGCGATTCATCGCGAAGAAACGCTTCACGAAGCGGAGAAAATGAAGGCAGCATGGCGGCAGTAATCCCGTTGAAGTCCGCGCATTATCTCAAATGCAGAGCGCATTCACCCGTCCAATGCAATAGCGACGCATTTGCCTGAAACTGGCGGGGATATAGCCGAATAATGCCGTGCTACTGGTTCAGCTTGTCGCACCTGGTCCGCATCCGCCTGCTGCACTTAGAACTTGAGACCGCCCGTTCAGGATACGTACAACGCCAATCGGCGCGGCAGTTGACCACTAATTGAATGGCAAGGCCCGCCAGTGCTGGTGTTGGTCACGAACGCCCGCGCACCGTTTCAATTACGCTCGAAATTCCAAGGGCGGTACTAGGTGATCGCGGAACCAGCGCCTGCACCCACCGCGGCCGACGCTGAGCGTGTCGGCAGGCACCATCAGAGCGCCGCAAGATTACGCCAACTGCGTGTGCTGGGTTGCGATCTCCAGATGGACTTTTGTCATATCGAGCTCGAGCGATTTTTGCACAACTTGTTCGAAGCCCGCTGTTGGCAGCATGCCTGCCTGGGTAAAAACAATCACTTTTTCGCGGAACACCATCAGCGTGGGAATCGAGCGGATGTTGAATGATGCAGCCAGTTCCTGCTGATCCTCGGTATTGAGCTTGGCGAACACCACGTTGGGATGTTGCTCGGACACCGCTTCAAAAGTCGGCGCGAACATGCGGCAAGGCCCGCACCACGGTGCCCAGAAATCGACGACAACGACGGCATTGTTTTCAACTGTTGCATCGAAATTTTCCTTGGTAAGTTCAATCGTTGCCATGGTGGTGTCCAGTGTTGTGTCGGTGCCGGGTAGTCAGCCGGCGGTAGCAGCCGTTGGTTTAAGCCCAGTCTCACTTATCCAGCAGCGCACGCAGCATCCATGCGGTTTTTTCATGCACCTGCATGCGCTGGGTCAGTAAATCGGCGGTCGGTTCGTCGCTTGCCTTGTCGACCACGGGAAATATTTTCCTTGCCGTACGCGTCACGGCTTCCTGCCCTTCCACCAGCAACCGGATCATCCGGGTCGCCTCGGGGACGCCGCCGGTTTCCTTGATTGACGACAGCTGGGCATATTCCGTGTAGGTGCCGGGTGCCGGAAATCCCAACGCGCGAATCCGTTCCGCAATCATGTCAACTGCCAGGGCGAGCTCGTTGTATTGCGTCTCAAACATCAGATGCAGGGTCTGGAACATCGGACCTTTCACGTTCCAATGAAAATTGTGGGTCTTCAGGTACAGCGTATAGGTGTCCGCCAGCAGATGGGAAAGACCTTGCGCAATTTTCGCGCGATCCTTTTCGCTGATGCCCAGATCGATGGGGATACTTGGCAGCACATTTTTGTTCGGCACCGACTTTTTGCCTGACGCGGCTTT
>JAYVKG010000318.1:0-7386 GCA_043768625.1 Betaproteobacteria bacterium | reverse complement strand
CGGCAGATTCTCGCGATCTCGCGATCCATACCCCGAACCCCCGCTTCCCTGGTGTAATAACGGGTGATGTCGCGCAGCGCTGGGTCGGCAATGTGCAGTTCTTCATCCTTGACGCCATTGGCCTTCATTTGCTTTGGCAGCAAATATTGCCGGGCAATATGGACTTTCTCGTCTTCTGTGTAGCCCGCGAGACGAATGACTTCCATTCGATCCAGCAGGGCTGGCGGGATGTTGAAGGAGTTCGATGTCGCCACAAACATTACGTCGGACAAATCAAAATCCACTTCTACGTAGTGGTCCTGGAAGGTATGGTTCTGTTCAGGGTCCAACACCTCAAGCAACGCACTGGCCGGATCGCCGCGAAAATCCATACCCATCTTATCAACTTCATCGAGCAGAAACAGCGGATTTCTCACCCCCACTTTGGTCATGTTTTGCAGGATCTTGCCCGGCATCGACCCGATGTAAGTGCGCCGGTGTCCACGAATCTCGGATTCATCGCGCACCCCGCCAAGTGACATGCGAATGAATTTGCGATTGGTGGCTTTGGCAATCGATTGTCCCAGCGAGGTTTTACCGACACCGGGTGGCCCAACCAAACACAAAATCGGTGCCTTCAATTTATCCACGCGGCTTTGCACCGCAAGATACTCAACGATGCGCTCTTTGACCTTTTCCAGGCCGTAATGATCAGCATCGAGAACTTTTTCCGCGTTTAGTAAATCGGAACTCACCTTGGTTTTCTTTTTCCATGGTAATCCCACCAATGTGTCAATGTAGTTGCGCACCACGGTCGCTTCCGCCGACATCGGCGACATCAGCTTCAGCTTCTTGAGTTCGGCATCGGCTTTAGTGCGCCCTTCCTTGGACATATGTGCAGCTTTGATTTTCTTTTCCAGCTCGTCGATATCGGCGCCCTCTTCGGTCTCGCCAAGTTCTTTCTGGATGGCCTTCACTTGCTCGTTCAGGTAGTACTCCCGCTGGCTCTTCTCCATCTGCCGCTTGACGCGGCCACGGATGCGTTTTTCCACTTGCAGGATGTCGATTTCTGTCTCAAGCAAACCGAGCAATTGCTCCAAGCGGGCGGGTACGTCAAGGTTCTCCAGGATTTGCTGTTTTTGCTCCAACTTTAACGGCAGATGTGCGGCGATCGTGTCGGAAAGCCGACTGGCGCTTTCAATCCCCGACAATGAAGTCAATACCTCAGGAGGAATTTTTTTGTTGAGCTTGACGTACTGGTCAAACTGGGCAAAGAGGCTTCGACGCATTGCCTCGACCTCATTGTTATCGTTCTCTGCCTGGGGAATTGGCGAGACATCCGCTTCGTAGTTTTCTTTGACATTCAACACGTGATTGATGCGCGCCCGATGAACACCTTCCACCAGCACTTTCACCGTGCCATCCGGAAGCTTCAACATCTGCAGAATGCTCGCCACCGTGCCGACCTCGTAGAGGTCTTCCGGAGAAGGCTCGTCGTTAGCGGCGGATTTTTGCGCGACCAGCACGACGTTCTTACCCTCTTCCATTGCGGCTTCAAGTGCCTTGATGGATTTGGGGCGACCCACAAAAAGCGGGATCACCATATGTGGAAAAACCACCACATCACGCAACGGCAACAGCGGCAGGATTGTGGAGTCGGTATCGTTCGGAGATTGGCTCATAGTCCTATCCTTGAAAATGCACGAGAGAAAGGTGAGATTTGTAATTGGGGCCTGCGCAGGCATTCTCAAGCGACTAGATTGCAGGAGGTTCAACTCTCCTCTTGGCAACGCAATCGATCGTCGATACCGCTATTTTTGCGCGCCCGCCACCTTCGGCTGATCGGAATAAATAAGCAGGGGTTTTTGATCGCTGGAGATGGTCCCTTCATCGACCACGGCTTTCTCAACATTGCTGAGAGAGGGCAATTCGAACATGATATCGAGCAACGCATGTTCTATGATGGAACGCAAGCCGCGAGCGCCGGTTTTTCTTTCGAGAGCGCGTTTTGCAATCGCCGCCAAGGCCGTTTCGCGAAACTCCAACACGACGCCTTCCATTGCGAATAATTTTTCATACTGCTTGGTCAAGGCATTTTTCGGCTCAGTAAGAATGCGCATCAATGCCTTAACATCCAATTCTTCGAGTGTCGCCACTACCGGAAGTCTGCCAACAAATTCCGGGATAAGTCCGTATTTGATCAGGTCTTCAGGCTCGCAGTCACGTAACAACTGATTGCTGGCTTCGCGATCATTGCCGCTGCGCACATCCGCGCCAAAACCAATTCCGACCCGGTCGGTGCGGTGCTGAATAACTTTTTCCAAGCCGCTGAACGCGCCGCCACAAATAAACAGAATATTGGTGGTATCGATCTGCACAAATTCCTGATTCGGATGTTTGCGCCCACCCTGCGGTGGCACCGACGCGATCGTGCCCTCGATCAACTTCAGAAGCGCCTGCTGCACGCCTTCTCCGCTGACGTCACGGGTAATGGACGGGTTATCGGATTTACGCGAAATTTTGTCGATTTCGTCGATGTAGACTATCCCCCGCTGCGCCTTCTCCACATCGTAATCGCATTTTTGCAGCAATTTTTGAATAATATTTTCCACGTCCTCACCGACATAGCCGGCTTCTGTCAGCGTGGTCGCATCCGCGATGACGAAGGGCACATTCAGCAAGCGCGCCAGCGTTTGCGCCAGCAATGTCTTGCCCGAACCGGTTGGTCCGATCAACAGAATATTGGATTTTGCCAGTTCGACTTCGCCATCTTTGGCGCTGTTTTTCAAACGCTTGTAATGGTTGTAAACCGCAACCGATAGAATTTTCTTTGCCTGGATCTGATCGATCACATACTGATCGAGGATGTCGCAAATTTCCTGCGGGGTGGGCAAGTCGCTTTTGGAAGCCTTCGCGTTCGGATCACTCTGCGCTTCTTCGCGGATGATATCGTTGCACAGGTCAATACATTCGTCGCAAATAAACACCGAAGGGCCGGCGATAAGCTTACGCACCTCGTGCTGGCTCTTGCCGCAAAAAGAACAGTAAAGCAATTTTTCGCCAACTTTGTCAGTCATTGCTGCGCCTCATTCAACCACGCGATATTCATGTAATAAATACGCTTAAACGCGCTTTTTGTTACGGCTGATGTCTACTTTCCAACACTTTATCGATGATACCGTATTTCAACGCATCCTCCGCAGACAGAAAATTGTCCCGATCAGTGTCGCGCTCGACAACTTCAATCGTCTGCCCGGTATGCTTGGCCATAATCTCGTTCAATCGTTGTTTCAGAAAGAGCGTTTCCTTGGCGTGAATGGCGATATCAGAGGCCTGTCCGCGAAAGCCGCCGGACACCTGATGGATCATCACTCGCGAATTAGGCAGACACAGTCGCTTGCCCCTGGTTCCTGCAGCGAGAAGAAATGCCCCCATGCTGGCGGCAAAACCGGTGCAGAGCGTCGATACGTCGGGCTTGATGAACTGCATCGTGTCGTAGACAGCCAAACCGGCGGTTACCGACCCGCCAGGGGAATTGATATAAAGCGAAATATCTTTGTCGGCATTTTCGCTTTCCAAAAACAACATCTGCGCGACGATTACATTTGCTGTCGCGTCATTGACTTCGCCGACCAAAAAAACCACGCGTTCCTTTAACAATCGCGAGTAAATGTCGAAGGCCCGTTCGCCGCGGCCTGACTGCTCGATCACCATCGGAATATAACCTAGTCCCTGTGCCTGATAATAGTCGCGGTCACCGGGGGCCATGCCGGTCAGATCATAGGCGTGTGACTGATAGTCGGTGAAGCTTTTCATGATCGTTTAATCTCCATAATTTCGTCGAACGACTGATTGACTGTCGAGACTTCCAGCGATTTAGCCGCCCATTCAACAACGTTATCTTCCAGTACCATCCCTTCGACTTCGGCGAGTCGCGATTGTTCGCTGTAGTACCAGCGGACCATCTGTTTGGGATCCTCAAAGCTCTCTGCCTGCTCTTCCACGACTGCACGAATTTGTTCCGGCTTCGCGCGCAAGTCATTTCGTTTAACCACCTCTGACAAGACCAAACCCAGTTTCACGCGCTTTTCTGCACGTTCGACGAATAATTCTGCTGGTAGTTGCAGGTCCTTGGTGGTCATGCCGCGCGCCTCAAGATCTTTTACGGCCTGTTCCTGCAGTCGCGCGACTTCCATATCAACCAGCGAACGCGGCAAATCGAGTTCGGACACAGCCAGCAAAGCATCCATCACCTGGTCCTTAGTTTTGGCCTGAATTCGTTTTTTCAACTCGCGTTCAAGATTGGCCTTGATTTCTGCGCGCATTTTGTTCACATCACCATCGATTACACCCAGTGATTTGGCAAATTCGGCGTCAACCGCAGGTAGCTTTGGTGCATTAACGACTTTGGCAGTCACGGTAAACTGGACGGTTTTTGCGGCGAGTTCTGGTTGGTAATCAGCGGGAAAGGTAAGTTCGAACGTCTTTTCCTCACCGCTTTGCATGCCAATCAATGCAGCCTCGAAGTCAGGCAACATACGGCCCTCACCAAGCACCACGCCAAAGTTCTGCGCATCGCCACCCTTGAAAGGCAGGCCTTCGAGCTTACCTACAAAATCGATCACCAGAAAATCATTCATCGCTGCCGCGCGATCGGTCTTGTCATAAGCGGCGCGCTGTTTACGCAATGTTTCGAGCGTGTTGTCTACATCGGCCTCGGCAACTTCGGCAGCGGGACGCTCGAGCTTCTTACCGCTAAGCGAGCCAAGTTTTACTTCCGGATAAACCTCGAATGTTGCCGTGAATTCAAATTTGTCTGCGGATTCGCCGGTACTGGCAGGCGCAAAGCGCGGGTACCCGACTACCTGTAACTGCTGTTCCTTCACGGCGCTCGCAAAAGACTTTTGTACCGAATCCGAGATGACTTCCTGGCGCACTTGAAAGCCGTACTGATTGGCGACGATGTTGAACGGCACCTTGCCCGGACGAAAGCCAGCCATTTTCGCGGTTCGTGCGATTTGTTTAAGGCGCGAAGTTATTTGAGTCTCCACGTCGATTGCCGGCAGTGAAACAATTAAATTGCGCTCCAGGCGATTCGGTGGCGTGGTTTGTATCTGCGATTGCGCTTGCATAATAATGTCCTAACAGTCTTTAAATTTCTTGATGGCAGTCTGCTGACTCACGAACAAAGGTCTGCCCTGTGCCGAAGGACGAATAAGTCCATCCGCTTACTCGGTTTGGACAATCTAACCCTGAACAATAACAATAGGCCGCAAAGCCAACAAATGGTTTGGTGCGAAAGAAGGGACTCGAACCCCCACGCCGCGAGGCGCTGGAACCTAAATCCAGTGCGTCTACCAATTCCGCCACTTTCGCATAGATTCTTCGGCTATAAGTTTACCGTAATCCCATCACGTACGCGCACGGCAAGGGCTTTTTAATTGACAATCAGCTTACGAAAGACCTTGTTTTACAAATATAATTTTTAAGGTATTTAGGTCGTCTACTTTTAAAGCCCCGCGCGATTGTGCCTGTCCACCACTACGAAAATTTCCCGGTTGCCTCATGGCTGCTTCCAAGCAGTCTGCGCAAACCTATACAAACGATTTATGCGTTTGCGCGATCAGCCGATGACTTTGCCGACGAAGGGTGTCTTACCAACGGGGAGCGGATTGCGTTGCTCGATGGCTATGAGCGCGAACTAGACCGCATCGACGCAGGCGAGCTAATGACGACACCAATGTTTGTAAATCTGGCTGAAGCAATCGCCGCGCACCAGTTGCCGGTTCAATTGTTTCGCGATCTGCTTTCGGCATTCAGGCAGGACGTGACAAAGACACGGTATGCCAGCTTTACGGAGCTTATGGACTATTGCCGCCGCTCAGCAAACCCTGTTGGCAGGCTGATGTTGCACCTTTATCGCGAAACAACGCCGCAGAATTTAGCGCGAAGCGATGCGATATGTTCAGCCTTGCAGCTTATCAATCATTGGCAGGACGTGGCGATCGATTGGGGGAAGAATGTTGGCGGCCGCATCTACCTGCCGCTCGAGGACTTGGCGAGATTTGAATTGAGTGAACGGGATATTGCCCATCAAAGCAACAACGCGGCATGGCGCAATATGATGGCGTTCCAGTGTGATCGCGCGAGGAAATTAATGCAGCTTGGCGCACCGCTCGGCCATTTGCTAGCAGGCCGCATTGGTGCCGAATTGCGCATCATCATTGCCGGTGGCAGTGCCATTTTGGATAAAATTGACGCCGTCAATGGAGATGTTTTTCGCCACCGACCGAGGCTGTCTCGATGGGACTGGCTTCAGATTGCGCCGCGTGCCCTGATTTCTTTATGACCCCAAATTTGACTTGTAAGATCAACAAAAAAAAGCAAAACGCCGCCTGCTCCGCAAGCGTGCTTTGTATTGGCACACAATTTTTCTTATGACTCCAGACGAGTATTGTCAAAACAAAGCGGCCCGCAGTGGCTCCAGTTTTTATTACAGTTTTCGATTTCTGCCGCCTGATCGTCGTCGCGCTATTACCGCTCTATATGCGTTTTGCCGGGAAGTTGACGATGTCGCAGACGAAGTCACGGACGTTAACGTCGCGCGCGCAAAACTGGGCTGGTGGCGCGCGGAGCTGACCAATTTATTTATGGGACATCCGCAACATCCAGTAACCAAAGCGCTAGCGCCCGCCACCGCATCGTTTGGCATCGATCAGGCACGCTTGAACGAAATAATTGATGGCATGGAAATGGATCTCACTCACCATCGCTACAACGACTTTGAATCGCTGAAGTTGTATTGCCACCGGGTTGCCGGTGTGGTGGGGCAGTTGTCGGCAAGCATTTTCGGATACACCAATCCAACGACCCTAATTTACGCGGAATATTTGGGCCTCGCTTTTCAGATGACAAATATCATTCGCGATGTGGGTGAAGATGCGCGGCGCGATCGAATTTATTTGCCACAGGACGAACTAGTGAAATTTGGCGTAAACACCAGCGACATTCTCGCCGCACGCCATTCTCGCGCCTTTGAACAGCTGATGAAATTTCAGACTGAACGAGCAAAATCCTTATACGGCGCGTCTTTCCAGGCACTTTCGGCTGAAGATCGACGCCCACAGCGGCCTGGGTTAATAATGGCAGCCATCTATGGTGCCTTGCTGGAGGAAATTGAACGTGACAGTTTTCACGTACTTACCCAGAGAATTTCTCTGACGCCGATGCGCAAATTGTGGATCGCGTGGCGCACATGGGTGACTGCCTGATGGTTAACTCGGCAAACGTAAAACCAGTGATTGCGATTGTCGGCGGGGGCTATGCAGGGATGGCAGCCGCCGTGACGCTCGCCGCAGCTGGTGTCGGTTGCCGTGTATTTGAAGCGGGCAAAACATTGGGCGGCAG
>JAYVKG010000317.1:0-9467 GCA_043768625.1 Betaproteobacteria bacterium | reverse complement strand
TCCGGCATTGACGGTGGAAAAAGTCGCCGCATACTGCCGCCAGGAGCTCACCGGCTACAAAAATCCCAGGACAATCGTTTTTCTTGACGCGTTACCCAAGAGCAATGTCGGCAAGATACTGCGGCGCGAGTTGCGGGAACTGGAAAAGGCGGACAATCAGCCGACCGCAGATTCTTGAGATCAGACTCTAGCACTGGCGAGGCTTGACAGACACTTTATGCCTGCGAGGTGCGCCAGTGCTAACATTTAAGCTTGTTGTGCTGCCATGTTGCCCTGCCCTGCCACATACAAAAACTTCTGAAACCCCACGAACAGTTCACGAATCTCCTCGGGGTTACCGAGATCGGCAACCGCATCGCCGATCGCGCCGTACTTGAGGCGCAGCAATGGCGACAACTTCTCCTGATCAAGTTCGTGTACGCCCTCCTTCACGTACTGTGACAGCACGAATTGCAAGAACGCTTCCTGCCTGTCGTTGAATCTGGTGTGCACTTGCTGGCGTGCACTGGCAGCACGCTCGCTGCGCGTTACTGGCGGCAAGGCAAACGCAACAAAGGCGAGGACATCGAATAAATCGCTTCTCTCGGCCTCGATGATCTTCTGCATTTCCGCCATCTGGTCGTAACCGAAACCTTTGTCCGCCAAACGCGAGAGGAAAATTTTGCGCGTGTCAGGCGAACTCCAGATAGCACGTAGTTGGTCTTCGTCCTTGAAAAATTCCGGCAACGCGCCGAACAGGCTCTCCAGAAACTGCGCCGCAGACATCATGCTGCCATCGCCGCTCATATAGGTCGTCGCCATCATGTGCTGAATGCTGCGCTCCTTGCCGTCGCGCAGTTTCACTTTGATCTTGCGTGGCACGTCGTATTCTTCCCGCGGTGTCTGGTGCTTGCGGGGCTCCTTCTCATGGCCGGTATTTTCGTTGGCATCATTGCCGGCCTCGGCAATCGGCTCACCATCCCATTCCGGATCATTGAAATGATGATGTGCCTTCACAAAGTCGATGATCGTGAAGTAATCCTTGCCGTCATACAGCCGCGTACCACGCCCGATGATCTGTTTGAACTCAATCATCGAGCCGACCGGTCGCATCAGCACGATGTTGCGCACATTGCGCGCATCAACACCGGTGGAGAGTTTTTGTGACGTTGTCAGGATCGTAGGTATCGATTTTTCGTTGTCCTGAAACTCGCGCAAAAATTGATCGCCTCGCGCACCATCATTGGCCGTCACGCGCACGCAATAGTCCGGGTCCCTGCTGGTTTTCATTTGATTGACCAAATCCCGCACTGCCGCCGCGTGATCCTGCGTGGCGCAAAACACCAGTGTCTTCTCGCGCTGATCGATCAAGTCCATGAAAATTTTTACGCGATATTCCTCGCGCGCTTTGATTTCGATAATACGGTTGAAGTCATCTTCGGTGTAGCGTCGGCCCGCCTCGATTTCGCCATCGATCACGATATCGTCCGGCGTGAACACATATTCATCGAGCGTGGTCGCGATCTGCTTGACCTTGAACGGTGTGAGGAAGCCGTCGTTGATCCCCTCCTTCAGCGAATACACATACACCGGCTCGCCGAAGTAAGCGTAGGTGTCGACGTTATCGGTGCGCTTTGGCGTCGCGGTCAGACCGAGTTGCACCGCAGGCGCAAAATATTCGAGGATGCCGCGCCAATTACTTTCATCAGCTGCGCCGCCACGATGGCATTCGTCGATGACGACGAAGTCGAAAAAATCTGGCGGATATTCGCCAAAGTACGGACTTGGTTTTCCGTCCTTTGGCGGGCCACTCATAAACGTCTGGAAGATAGAGAAAAAAACGCTGCCATTCATTGGCACTCTTCCACGTTGCCGAATTTCATCAGGCGAAATCCGCACCAGCGAACCCGGAATCGAATCTTCAAACGCCGAGAAAGCGTTGTACGCCTGATCAGCAAGAATATTGCGATCAGCGAGAAACAAAATTCGCGGCCGCCGCGAACTCTCATCACTCGCATCGCGCCGTAAATTCCAGCGACTGTGATAAAGCTTCCACGCAATCTGAAACGCAATCGCCGTCTTTCCCGTGCCCGTCGCCAGCGTGAGCAGAATCCGTTCCTGTCCGGCCGCAATCGCCTCCAGCACATTGTTGATCGCGATCTCCTGGTAGTAACGCGAACTCCAGGTGCCGCCTTTGTCCTCATACGGAACCGCAGCAAAGCGATTACGCCATGCGTTCTCGACCGCGAACGTGCGATTCCACAATTCCTCTGGCGTCGGGAAGCGATCCACGTCGCCCTCGCCGCCGGTCTGCATATCGATGCCGTAAAGCGCGAGGCCGTTGGTCGAATACGTGAATCGCACCGCCAACTTGTGCGCGTATGCCTTCGCCTGACCAACACCTTCACTCACCGGCGTGTCGCGCTTCTTCGCTTCGACGACTGCCAGCTTGTGGTTGCGGTAGACCAGCACGTAGTCCGCGATCTCCGCCTTGCCGCGCTTGCCGCCGCCGTACAAACGTCCGGGAGCAATCACCTCACGCCGCACGCGGCTGCCCTCGACTTCGCCCCATCCTGCCGCTTTCAGGGCGGGATCGATCAGCTCGGCGCGGGTTTCGGCTTCGTTCATGTCATACCGGGATAGCGAGTGAAGTCGTTGCTATCCTGCGTCAGCAGGCGCATGAGTTTGGGGTGAATGAAGAGCTTGTCCTTGCCCATCGTCGTTTCCTTCAGCACCCCGAGTTCCACCAGCTTTTTCAGGTAGCGAGAAGCCGCATGGCGCCCACCGAGATTCGCCTCGGTGATATTCGCAATGCGGCAATACGGCTGCTCGAAAATCAGCTCAACCAGTTCGCGTTGATAGATTTTTTCGGCATTGTGTTTTACGTGCTCGACGGTGTGCGCCAGTAGCGCTCGAATCGCGGCAATCTTGGCCGTCGTCCATTGCGCGGTTTCTTCCACGCCGCGCAGCACATACAGAATCCACGGCTCCCATGCCTGCTCGCGCGTGACGTTCAGCAACAGGCTGTAGTAGTCTGCTTTGTGGGCAATGATGTAGCGACTCAGATAGAGAATCGGCAACGTCAGCAGATTTTCCTGAATCAGGAACAGGCTGTTGATGACACGCCCGGTACGCCCGTTGCCATCGGTGAAAGGATGAATCGCCTCGAATTGGTAGTGCGCCGCTGCCATGCGGATCAGCGGATCGATCTCGACTTCGTTGTGCAGAAACCGCTCCCAGTTACCCAGCAGATCGCGCAGCAGCGATTCACCTGTGGGCGGCGTGTAGATCACGTCGCCCGTCCGGTCGTTGGCCAGCGTAGTGCCCGGCACCCGCCGCACTTGCATCTGCACACCTTTCAGATGGGTGCAGATTATTTCGGCGGTGCCGGTGTTGAGCGGCCGTTCGGTAATCGCTTGATAGCCGAGCAGCAATGCCTGGCTATGCCGCAGTGCTTCCTTGGTATTCAGATCCGCGCGCTCGCCGAAATCGCGGAATTGGAACAGCCGATCCTTGGTGGTCACG
Organism: Betaproteobacteria bacterium; assembly: GCA_043768625.1. Classification (GTDB taxonomy): domain Bacteria; phylum Pseudomonadota; class Gammaproteobacteria; order Burkholderiales; family Usitatibacteraceae; genus UKL13-2. The sequence continues at coordinate 5,963 of JAYVKG010000317.1, read as the reverse complement.
ATGTTCTCAATGGCCGAACTGGCCTGCGCCTCCAGCAGCGGCAGGGTGTTGATGAGCATGGCCGGGTTTGGAATCAGTTCCGCCGCCTGCTTCAGTTCTGCCAGCGCCGCGCGGGCGAGGATGCACTGCTTCAGGATGGTGTGCGTCTCCAGCGCAGCCGTTGGCGGCAGCAGCGGTAAAGCGTTATACGGCTTGTCAGGTTGCCAAGCAGAAATGGTATTGGCGTTTTTTTCAGTTTTTTGAGCCATCGGCGGAGTTTATGGTGCAGGCTGCAGCACGTCAACATTTAATGGTGTGTTTTTTGAGTTTTTGCGCCCTCAATTGCTTTCATGTTGCAACGAGTACCATCGCCGAAAATTGATGGCGCATTATTCTATTTTTTGCACCTTCAAGCAAATTATGCTCAGGCGCAGTCCTTGTGTTAAACCGCCTTAACTTCCACCAGCAATTCAGGATGCCTATCCAGTACCTTGAGCAATTTCACCAGCGCCAGCGGTGGCTTGGTCTTGCCGTTCTCGTAGCGCGAAAACGCATTGACGCCGCCCCCAAAAATCTCCGCCGCTTCCCGCTGATCCAGCGCGAGCTTCTTGCGCACGCTGGCGATGAAAGCTGGATCAACACTGGCCGCATTGACCCGCTTGTTGAATTCCAGCATCAATGCACCCGTCCGAATAGACTCGCCCAACTCCAGCACAGCCTCGCCGCATGCCGAACAGAAATCGCCGGTCACAGCGGGAATCACAGTCGATTCGCCCTTGTAGGTGTAAGGCAAGTCGCGGGTATCGCGCACCAGTTTCGCGGCGCCGCATGCGGGACACTTCATGTTGGCAACTCCTTGAATGCCACGAACATTAACCTACTTGGTTATTATTGGCAAGTAAGGTTAAAGAATGGAGATGCTCGCAGCCCACAACGTGTGTAGAAAACCCGTTTTTCTATACACGTTCGTCGCAACGTGTCGATTTTTTCGCGTTTTATCGACACATCCACGGGATATGTCGATTGCATCGACATATACAAAAGGCGCGATAGCCAACAATCAGCGACATAGCGCCGTTTGTTATGAGCTACATGGTGTTAATGCGGTTGAAAACTACTTGCTCGGCTCGGCGAACTGCTCGATGACGGCATTCTGCCGGTCAGTTGCCTTCTTCATCACCTCGACATAGACGCGCTTTTTCTCACCCGCTTTGGCATTGCGGATGAACTCCGAAAACGGCGTGGAGGCGAGAGGCTTGGTTTTTGAGAAGAGGTTAAGCATGATTAGTTTGCCCTATGAGCATATGTTTCAGGTCGTCAGAATTGTATTTCTCAGGTGTATGACTGTCAATACGCTCTATGCCAGCTTCATAGGCGCGGTGTGAGTTGTCGTTGTTCTTCAGCAACAAATCTACCCGGATCGCCGTCCCCAGCTCATTCTTGAGCCGATTGACCACGTCGCGGGCGGCAAAATATTGCTCAACGAAGTCCTCTGATTTGATCAGTCGCCCTTCAGCCAGTTCCCGCGCCAGAACAAACTTCCACGCGAGCATCGGTTCCTGATAGACATACAAGATTTGGACTGTCCGGCCCTTTTTCAAGGAACGTTCGATATTGCGCTTTGCGATTTCATACTTGGAGAGCGTGCCATCCAGTAAGAAACTTTGTTTCTGATCAAGTGCCAAGTCATGAATTTTTTCGACCAGAATCGAGACTGCACCCTGAAAAAGGAAGGAATTGTCACCCGAATACCCAGCGAACTCGCTACGCAATTCATCTGGATCGATCCGCAATATTTCGGCCCCATTGCTTGCCAACTTGGCCAACAACTCGATCGATGCTTCCGTCTTACCCGCACCCGGCGAACCTGCCATGAAAACCGATACGGGATTCGCTTCCGCGACAAAAAGCGAGGGATCGGTCAGGCGCCTCGCAATGACCTTCTTGTTCGCCTTCGCGAACTCAACGGCCGCCTGCCTGATCTTTTCCTGCTCGTCCGTCAATGGCATCTGCCAACTCCTTGCGTCAGAGTTTGCCCGAGAACGCTTCGTGCAGCAGGGATTTTTTCAGTTCGGCCAGGGCGGTGAGTTTTTGTTGGTAGAGGGATGCTAGGCGTTGGGTTTCCTCGGACAGCGCATCTATTGTGGTCACAACGTTTTCTTGCTGGGCACGTGAGGGAATAGGAATCATCAAACTCTTGAGTCCATCTGAATCTATCTTGAGCGTCCCGTGTGCCGCACTACTCATCACGGTCTTGCTTGAGTTGATTCGGTTGCGCAATGCGAAAAGCAGATACCGAGGGAGCAAACCGGGTTGCGTATGAATTCCTCTGATGTCCTGATTGAAAGTACAGGGAACCATCAACTCTGCGATTTGTGCGCCATGCGCCAGCCCCATACCACGGACAAGAATCAGCAATGTTCCTGCCGGTGCCATGCGTGTTGCGGACTCTTCAACAGCGGACGGGGAAATGTGGAGAAGCGAGTCTGACAGTCGGGTCGATTTCATGTCTCGTCCCGAAACCCACGGTATTTCGCCTTGCCAATAATTGCTGTTGTCTTTGGCTGGCGTGCCGCCGCTACTAAAAGTGCAAATTTCGCCAAGTGACTTTTCCATCCATCCAGAGACACCCGAAGCAAAGAGGGATTGGAGATGACTTTCGAAAATGACGCGCGCGTTTTGCAGGTTCTTTTCGGCGTTGGCTTTGGCGGTCGCGATACCGTCAAACGCTTCGTCGAGGATGGCGACGATGCGTTGCTGTTCCTGAAGTGGTGGCAGTACAAAATCAAGTGCTCGAATTTGCTCAGTCATGAGCCGATGCACGGTAGCTCCGCGACTTACCAGCGAAAGCAATATGTCAGTTTTTGAATCAAGAAGGTGGTAAAGGAATCGCTTGTCTATCGCGTTGTTGGGACAAAGTGCCTTCAAGTCCTGATTGATCGTTAGTGCGCGTCCAGCCATTCCAATTGGGATGGTTCTTGCGAGGATTCCTGACCTCACCACCATCAAGACGGCTCCTTCAGGAATTAGCGACGTTGCACTGCTGTCAATTGCCTCCTGCGATATGTGGTCAATTGAATCAAACACGACGTCAAACTTCATGTCCTTTGGCGAAACCCAAGGAATGTCACCCTGCCAATACCGCTCAACGGATTTAGAAGGCGTTCCGCCACCACGAAACTGACACACCTCGCCCAGCGTTGTAACTGGCCAAGTTCGCCTCACATCAACTCCCGAATCGCCGCCAGCACTTCCGCACTCTCAAGATCGAGTTCCGCAATATCAGCCATGATTTCCTGCGGCGTGCGCAACGCCACTTCATCACCACCATTGGGATTCTTCACCGACAGATCAAACGTCGCCGCATCAATCCCCTTCACCTCCACCGACCACGACTTCTCTGAATCCGCAAATGTCTTCTGCCTCAATACAAAATCTTCAAGGTCCGCATCATTAAGAGAATTGGTCTTGCCGAGATTCCGCCCCGGATTGAACTGATAAAACCAGACCTTTCTCGTCTTGCTGCCTTTCTCAAAGAACAGCACCACCGTTTTCACACCTGCACCCAAGAAAGTGCCGCCGGGCATATCGAGCACGGTGTGCAGATTGCAGCTTTCCAGCAGCAGTTTACGCAGGCTCACCGAGGCGTTGTCGGTGTTGGAAAGAAAGGTGTTCTTGATGACCACCGCGCCGCTGCCACCGGCTTTGAGCATCTTGATGAAGTGCTGCAGGAACAGGAACGCGGTCTCGCCCGTTTTGATCGGGAAGTTCTGCTGCACTTCCTTGCGTTCCTTGCCGCCGAAGGGCGGATTGGCGAGTACGATGTCGTAACGGTCTTTATCTTGAATGTCGGCAAGGTTTTCGGCGAGCGTATTGGTGTGAATGATGTTGGGCGCTTCGATGCCATGCAGGATCATGTTCATGATCGCAATCACGTAGGCGAGGCTTTTCTTTTCTCTACCATAAAAGGTGCGCTCCTGCAGCGTCTTGAGGTCAGCCGCTTTCTTGGCTTGCGGGCGCAGGTATTCGTATGACTCGCACAGGAAGCCCGCCGAGCCGACCGCACCGTCGTAAATGGTCTGGCCGATTTTGGGATCGACCACTTTGATCATGGCGCGGATCAGCGGGCGCGGCGTGTAGTATTCGCCGCCGTTACGCCCGGCGTTGCCCATGTTCTTGATCTTGGCCTCGTACAGGTGCGAGAGCTCGTGCTTCTCGGCCTGCGAATTGAAGCGCAGCGTATCGATGATCTCCAGCACCTCGCGCAGGTTGTAGCCACTCTGGAATTTTGATTTGATCTCGCCGAAGATTTCGCCGATCTTGTATTCGATGGTGTCCGAGCCCGATGCGCGCTGCTTGAAGCCGCGCAGGTAGGGGAACAGTTTCTGATCGACGAAGTCGGTGAGGTCGCTGCCGGTGAGCGCTTTGTGGTGGTCGATCTTGCCGTCAGCCGTTTTCGGCACCGCCCATTTTTCCCAGCGGAATTCGCCTTCGATGATGGGTTTGTATTTCCTGCTTTCGAGCTTCGCCTCCATCGCCTTCTCGGTTTCCAGCGCGTCAAGGTATTTTAGGAACAGCACCCATGAAGTCTGCTCGGTGTAATCCAGCTCGGTGGTGCAGCCGGCTTCTTTCCAGACGATGTTGTCGATGTTTTTAAAGGCTTGTTCGAACATGATTGGCTGTGAAGTAGGTTCGGGGAAAGACTAAAAAAAGGCCGCAGGCGCTGAACTCGTTGGCGCGCGCAGCCGCGATATGCATCGGCTGTGGTCCATTCGACCCTAAAAATCTGCGGAATTATATACTTGACATAGTCGAGACCAAGGGGCATTATGCAAAATGACAGGCCGGTAGTTTTTAGCCCTCAAGTTGAACTAGCAAAAGCTGAAATATTGGATTGGCAAAATGAAAATCATGCCGCCTTACGGGATGGCGGCGAAGGGGATGTTTTAGGTTTAATTGGCAGACTTCTGCCTATATTGGCTACCTCTTGCACCTGATCTTCGGTCAGACCAAGCGTTTCCCGCAATTTGGCAATGTCGTCAGAAATCCCGGTAACAAGGTCAGCAAACGACTGCAAGGTATGGTTTACGCATTTGCAAGTAAGGGCGGTTTTGCAATCCATTTTGTGAAAATCGACTTGAGAGTTGCCGATTGAAATAGTGGCGTGAAGCAAAACGTTTCTGCTTGCGTTGTTCATTATTCTGGCAATTATTTCTGAAACCGTTTTGTGTGCGGCCTCATTTTCGCGCAACAGCGAACGCAAAATACTTACCTTGCGCTCAAAACCGATGCCGCACACTACGATTGCTGCCTGCTTTGCAGTGATATCTAATTGGTGCATGATCGCCCGGTCAACGGTTTGCTCAAACAGCGACCAGGACATGACGAAAAGGCCGAGAAACGAAATTAACCCTTGTTCTTCGTTTGAAAGATTAGAATCAATCGCTTGATTGCCCATATGAAAAAATCCCCCATTGAAAAACCGAATGCACTATTTGAGGCAACGGTAAAGAATATGCTGAACACAAAGCCGCAACCACACAAGCCTAAACCAGTAACCAAGAAAAAGAAAACCGGCAAGTAGGCTGGTTAATCAACAACACCGAACCGGCCTAGCGCCGGTTTTTTATTGGGGGTTTAGCGTCGGATCGACGCGCGAGACGTGCCCGCATTTCTCACACTTGTACTGCTTTTTATGGTCTCCGAACTTGAGATCAATTGCCTGTTCAACCATTAGAGATTCCTTTCTATCATGCTCTACGAAACACTCGCTACAAAGCGTTGGAACAAGACCCTTATTGTGGCGCAAGAGAAAGACGTGTAGTGGTCAAGTAATTTCAGACAGTTTGATAGATTTTTTTGATGTCGATTCACGCTCGAAAGCGTTGGGTGACATGTTGCCCAGTGTTGAGTGCAGCCTGATGTTGTTGTAAAAGCCCACCATGTAGTCAGCGATATCGTTTATAGCTTCTGCGTGATTGGCA
>JAYVKG010000316.1:0-3297 GCA_043768625.1 Betaproteobacteria bacterium | reverse complement strand
TAACGGATGCGTCTGATCGAGACCTTGCAGCCATGCCTCGCGCGCTTGACCGTCCAGTTCGAACGCATCGGTCAGGAGCGGATTAATTTGCTGCCAGAGTTCGCGGGAAATGTTCAATTTGGGTTGACGCGATAGGCTGAATGGGGAAGGTTTGCAAAGCCGTTTCAGTAATAAACGGATTCCCGACCGAAAGGCCACCAGCGAGGTTTTTTGTCAGGCTTCAATCATGGTCAACAACAGCGCACGCGCTTTATTCCACTCCCGTTGCACGGTGCGTTCCGAGATGCCCAGCGCCTCGGCAATTTCGGCAGCAGTCATGCCGCCGAAGAAACGCATCTCGACCAGCCGCGCCAGAGATGGATCCACCTTGGCGAGATCATCCATGGCAGCATTGACGGCTTCAACGTCGACGGTACCGGCGACACCCTCCTGTACCGCCGTATCCAGGGTAACCAGATTCAGATCGCCGCCACGCCGCAGTGCGCGCTCCTCACGAATAGTGTCGATCACAATGCTGCGCAGGGTACGCGATGCGTAGGCAAGGAATTGGATGCGGGTGGAAAAATGCCGGTCTGGACCGGTGATTAACTTCATGTAGCTGTCATGCACCAATGCAGTGGTTTGCATGGAGCCACTGAGCCCGCTGCGATTGAGCCTGGCGTGCGCGATTTTCTTTAATTCCGGATACCAGGTACTGAACGCTTCATCCAATGCCGCACTATGAACCTGGTCAATTTTTTGTAACGCGGTGTCGAGGTCGGTCATTGTGTGGCAGTCAAGTGGATCGTGTCGGCGACAATGGCGTATCAAAACTTATTCTCACATAGCTTTCCATACTGCGGCAAACAATTCTGCGGCTGCCGCTTCCGCCGTCGAACACGTCGTTTTCCGAAATGAAAAACGCCGTCTCGTGCGACGGCGCTTTCAAAAAATGTGAGAAGACTCCAGCATTGGCGGGGGTCTCAGACATAAAAGACGCTGGAGTCCCCGCCCCTGCTCGACTTACCTCTAAAATAATGCTTCTTCCATCTGCAATACGCTGTCTGCCCCTTGCATCAGCGCATCTGCAAACGAAGGTGCCATCGTGAGGATATGATCTGCATAAAAGCGTGTGGTCATGATTTTGGCTCTCAGGTAATCGCCATCGCCGACGCCGGCTTTGATCTGGATCGCAGCCACCAAGGCCGCACGTGCCATCATCCAGCCACCGGTGACGGTACCCATCAGCTTCAAATAGTGCACCGCGCCGACAAATACCGCCGCCGGATTATTCGGATACATGGCGGCGATCCATTCGGTCGCGCGCTTGGCACAGGCGAGACTGCTGGTCAATTGCGCGGCGACCGCTCTCAAATTAACGTCGCCGGCCGCGAGCATTTGCGCTGAAATTTTTTCCATTTCGGCAATCAGCGCCAGCGCCGTCTGCCCGCCTTCGCGCCCCACCTTGCGTCCCACCAAATCGTTGGCCTGGATACCGGTGGTGCCTTCGTAAATTGCAGAAATACGTGAGTCGCGGTAATACTGCGCCGCACCGGTTTCTTCGATGAAGCCCATGCCGCCATGCACCTGGATACCCAGTGACGTCACCTCAATGCCGGCCTCGGTGCTCCAGCCTTTGACAATCGGGATCAGCAGATCGACCAGCGCCTGGTTGGTACGTTTTTGTTTTTCATCGGTCGAGCGTTCGGCAATATCGAGACAGGCCGATACATAGTAGGTAAGCGCGCGGGTGGCTTCGGCATAGGCACGCATGGTCAGCAACATGCGCTTTACATCGGGGTGATAAATGATCGGCACCGATTTGGGTGCTGCGCCAAAGGATGGCGGCACCGCGGTAACCGGTCGGCCCTGCACCCGCTCGCGCGCCCACACCAGCGCGTGCTGGTAGGCCCGCTCGGCAATCGACACGCCCTCCAGACCGACACCGAGACGCGCGGCATTCATCATCACAAACATGTATTCGATGCCGCGGTTGGGCTCGCCGACCACGTAGCCGGTCGCGCCGCCAGCATCGCCATAGGACATCACACAGGTGGGACTGCCATGTATCCCCATCTTGTGCTCAATCGAAATACATTTCACGTCATTGCGCGCGCCGAGTCCGCCGTCGGCATTGACCATAAATTTCGGCACCACAAATAGCGAGATGCCTTTGACGCCTTCAGGCGCGCCGTCGATACGGGCCAGCACCAGATGCACAATATTTTCGGTGTAATCGTGCTCGCCGTAGGTGATGAAAATTTTTTGCCCGGAAATCTTGTAAGTGCCATCGCTTTGGGGAATCGCTTTGGTGCGCACCTGCGCCAGATCGGAGCCAGCCTGCGGCTCGGTTAGATTCATGGTGCCGGTCCATTTGCCTGACGCCATGTTCGGAATAAACTTGGCTTTCATGTCTTCCGATGCGTGCTCATCGAGTGCGGCAATCGCGCCCAGCGTCAGCAGCGGGCAAAGTTTGAATGCCATATTGGCGCTGCCGAGCATTTCCGAAACCGGCGTGGCGACAATATGCGGCAAGCCCTGGCCGCCGAAGGCCAGTGGCGCCTCGAGCTGGCTCCAGCCGCCTTCCACATATTTCCAATAGGCTTCCTTGAAACCCTTTGGTGTGGTAACGACGTTGTTGGCGATCCGCGCGCCTTCCATATCACCGCTGCGGTTCAGCGGTGCCAGCACTTCTTTGGAAAACTTTCCTGCTTCCTCGAAAATCGCACTGACCAGATCAGGGGTGACATCTTCGCAGCCTGGCAGCCTGGCGATTTCCTTCAAACCGATGACATGCTCAAGCAGGAAGTTGATGTCCTTCAGTGGCGCGTTGTATTCCGACATGCTGTTCTCCGTTGGCACCCTGACCCGTTGGGGCAAGGAAAAACTTTTACAGTGCCGCAGTTAACTGTGGCACCAGTGTGAAGAGGTCGCCCACCAAACCATAATCGGCAACCTGAAAAATCGGCGCTTCCGGATCCTTGTTGATGGCGACGATCACTTTGCTGTCTTTCATGCCGGCCAAGTGCTGGATTGCGCCCGAAATACCGACGGCAATATAAAGCTCGGGCGCCACGATCTTGCCGGTTTGGCCGACCTGGTAATCGTTTGGCACAAAGCCCGCATCGACCGCCGCACGGGAAGCACCCAGCGCAGCACCTAGTTTGTCGGCGAGCGGCTCAAGCACCTGCCGGTATCGCTCGCCATCGCCCATGCCGCGCCCGCCGGAGACAATGCGCCTGGCAGCAACCAACTCGGGACGATCCGATTTGGAGAGTTCCTGGCCGAGGACCCGCGATTGCCCTGTATCGGCACCCG
>JAYVKG010000315.1:0-6604 GCA_043768625.1 Betaproteobacteria bacterium | reverse complement strand
GACCAGAAGTAAGAATTATCAATCATCTTCTATCAATACTGTCAGTAATGGGTTTGTTGAAGGCGGCGCGGTACGCGCTGACTCGCCATCTTCTCCCTCGTCGGGCGAGGCGCGTGCGCCGAGCACCCGCGCGGGCCTGACCGTGCGCGAGATGGAGGAGCGCATGCTGCGGCGTGGTTTCAGACTTTTGCGCTACGAATACAGCCGGCAATTGCTCGCGGATTGGGAGGCCATGCAGCTAGTGGAAAACGACTTTGAGGACGCGCTGACTGTTCTGGAAAACGATCCAAAATTAGACCGCGTGCCTGCTGCGCTGGATTGCGTTTTGAGACCTCGGCAGAGGCCGAAAAACGTGGCGGGGCGGGGAAGTGTTGCGCTATGATCCAGTGATCCAAACCAATGAACCACGGAATGGCCTCTCCTTCGGAGAATACTTTTTACTAAGTGCTTGAGGCGTAAGAGAAAAGATTGAGTGGTAGCCAATCCCACCCTCTCCGCCATAAAATCAGCCCATGTGATTGTTTGCATGGGATTTTTTATTCTGTTAAATTATCTACCCACAAATGAACCCACAATAGGCGATCGAATACGGTCTTCGTATGAGTACATGAACTACCTCCAGGTAGTCCATGATTTTGTCCGCACCCCCGGTGGGTCAATATTCAATCGGCGCGAACAATCGTCATTCTTGCCGGTGATACTGGCGAGGGCACGAGGGGTGTGAAGTGGGCCAAGCAGAAATTCACCGTTCCTATCATCTACATCGCAGGCAACCACGAGTACTACACCAAACCAGATTGGCCAGCGACATTGGCGCACATCCAGCAATCGATACGCGCGGAGGCGGACGGCTCCAATGTTCATTTCCTGGAAAATGAATCAATCGTCTTTGGCGATGTGCGATTCCTGTGCGCGACTCTGTGGACGGACTTCAATTTCTACGGCAATGTGGAAAAAGGAATGATGAGCGCGCGAATGGTGATGTCTGATTTCCGAGGTGCGATCTGCACGGATCGTGGATTCTTTCGGCCAGGCGATGCCTGCGCGCTTCACGAAGCCAGCGTCGCCTGGCTTGACGCCGAGTTGTCTCAGCGGTGGAATGGTTCAACTGTCGTCGTCACACATTTCCTGCCATCCGCACTGAGTGTTGCGCCGCAATGGCAGGGGGATCACGCGAACACAGGATTTGCGAGCAACCTCGACAGACTTGTCGAAAAGGCAGACCTCTGGGTGCATGGGCATTCACACTCGCCCGCTTACTACAGGACGGGTGGCTGCCGGGTTGTTTGCAATCCGCGGGGCTACACACGCAGGGCGCACCCTGCCAATCCAGAGAATTCCGCATTCAATCCGGCGATGGTTCTAGAGGTTTGAGCCAAACCGACGTGTTGCAATGGGTCAAGCCCTACGAATGCAGAAAGGCATGCTTGATGAGCACAGATGAAGAATCCGGGGAAAGCCTCTCAATGATCCGCACATCAGACTTCCGCCAATACGGGCAAAACGCATGACTTTCGCTCCAGCGATGACAATCAAACTGTTAAGACACGGCCAATCCCTGGCAAATGCGTGCGAGGCATTGCCCCACGTATCTGGCGATGCGGGAATTGGTCTGACCGAACTTGGCAAGGAGCAAGCCATAGCGGTAGGTGAAACTCTCGGTCACGACTATTTAACAGAGGCCGTGATCTATTCGTCACCATACGAGAGGGCGCGTGCGACAACGAACTTCTGTTGCAAGGTGCAGGCTTAGCGAGCACTGTAAATGTCTTTGAGGATCCAAGACTCCGAGAGGCAGAGCGCGGCTACATAGAGGAAGGGGACCAGTTTGCGTTGCGCAAGATTCATGGCTGGTTTTACTACCGGCACACCGGTGGTGAAAGTGCAGCCGATTGTTATGACAGAACTTCCGCGTTTCTGGAGAGCATGATGCGCGGCGCCCAGCGCCGGCGCGCGCAACGGTATCTGATTGTCGCTCACGGAATGACGATCCGTTGCTTCGTGATGCGGTTCCTGCATCTCAAAGTGGAGCAGTTCGTTTCCATGGCTGATCCGGGCAATTGTGATGTCGTCACGATCGCACCCATCGGTGAGCTCAAAAACCCCGTATTTCAAACAACCCGATGGGGCGTCACCGGGCTTCAATTGAGGTAGGCGGTCGGCTCGTGAGTACATCATATTACTTGCGCCCTTAAGATTGTTGACACGCAACTTCTTGGGTTCATCGCTTCCTCTGTGATTTGCGCGTTGTTGTCTCCATCTTCATACTATTCTTGCCTCTGTCGCTGCCCGCGTTAGTAGCAACTTTGCCGGAGCCCGCCAGTCGCTTTCGAATCTTGTCATCCGTCATTCCGGCCAGCACTTTCAAGTCACTAAAGTAGCGTGCGATGGAGTAACGGAACTTTTTGCAGTTAGGCTAATATATGTATTAATGCTTAATAGATTATTAGCTGTTATTAGAGAGGCCCAAAAGTATGAGCAAACGCCGTACGGTATTAATAGTCTTTATCACTGGATTAATTTTTCTCATTTCGGTGTGGCTTTTTTCTCCTTTGGGGTTGGATAAGTCAGACATTATTCCCGATGGCGCGGGACGGTCTACCGGTAAATCTATTGCCTCACCGTCAAGCGGGGCCGTTCCGAAACCAGTACTAACCGAGCGAGCACTGAGTTCTTCCCGTGTATCCATTCCTTTGCCGTCAAAGTCCGCTATTTACCAAGAATATGAACGAGCGCCTAGCCTCCGTGCCTTTTTCTCTAAGTACGCCGTAGATTCCGCCCCGCCCGAGGCGAAGTACTTGGCCGCTAAGGTGGCAATCGACGACTGCCGACGTGTGAGCTTTGGCTCCAAGGGGTACCGGGACAATATGGAGTCGCGCCTGAAAGAGGGATCAGCGACAAAAGTAGTCCAGCAAGCAGCTATTGCGCGCGTGGAACAAAAATGTGGTGGCGACTGGACTGACATGCCCCCTTCAAAGGAGCGCGCATATGAGCTCATGCGGTCGGCCAGTCAGAGTGGAAACACCGCAGCAATGGCCTATTTATTAGCCGACACGGTTCAGACAGCATCTGGGGCGGAGCTCGCCGACAAAGTCGGCCAATTCTTGGCATCAAATGATCTTTCAACCATTGAACAGGCCATGCGCGCGATTCTCTCAGTCGGACAACGAACCGGCCAGATTCCGTTAACCGACGGTGAGGTTGCGAACCCCAATGTCTTTGCCGACGCTTGGCTTTTGGCGATGTGCGACATCGGCAAGGACTGTGGGCCCGACAGCATTGAGGTCGTCGCTGCGTGCGCGGCTGGTTTCTGCGGTGTATCAAGCCTCGAAGATTACGTACGACTTCATAGTCGAACTCCTAACGATTTTGTTGAGATCATGAAATTAAGAGTGATGATTACTGCAGGGCTAGTAGCGGGAAATAAAGGGAAACTTGGCTGGAATGTGTTTTCGAAGATCAAGGGTTAGTCGAAATAAATCAAATATTAAAAGGAAAAAAATGAAAAAAATAATTTGCACAGCGGCTGGATTTCTGATGTTTTTGGTTTGTAACGCTGCACACGCGCAGTTCTCTGCTCCCTGTGATCGATTCTCTCTTTTCTGCAACGGGAGTATCACAGTTGGCCTCAGCCACGATGCGGCCGGGACCTACGATCAAATTCCGGGCGATTCGGCGCAGCAAAATCGAGACCGGTACGTGGCAGGCCAAATTTCAAATGCGTTGAATAACACAAACGACGCTACAAATTACTTCGGTGCCACCTTCGTTGTTACTTTCTCGGATGGCTCGACGGAAAAGTACAAGTTCACGGGCAGCCGGGTCAATGGTAATGCTGAGGCGATACCCGGGACGAAAACCGGTTCAGCCGGTGGTGGCAATGTATTTGCCTCACAATGCTCCCAAACGATCACTCTCTACGGAAACTATTTCGTAACCGTGACGACTCAGGGTGGTGTAGAAATTGGTCGGGTTACGGAATACGTCTACACCGGCATGGAAGTCAGTGGATGTGAATTCTCAACAACGAATTGGGGATAGGTGTCAGGTGAGCCATCTGCGTAGGCTCGCCTCAGGCACTAATTCTTATTTGTAGCACCTTCCGACGGCTTTTTGGCGTGATTTGAGATTGGCGCGGGTTTCCAGGCTTACGATTTCGGAAACCGCGCCAATCTTTCTCGAATCAACCGTAAGCAGCCTCGATCCAGGAAGACGCGTCGCACTATTCATAATCGAGCCTGCATATTGGGACCGCAGTATCTCAACCTTCGCCACCCTACCCGGTAAATCACCAAATAGCCTTCATGCACCACCCGCTCCCTTGTGCCGCGCATGCGACCGACGGGGCCGATGTCCGGATGCCTGGCGAGCCACGTAACCTTACTCTCAATAAGGTCCACCATTCTTCGCGGCACCGACCGGACTGTCCTCGGTGACCGCGAGACCAATCCTTATTAAATCGACCTCCTGAGGTCAAGTATCCCGTATTTCACACGACCCGATGGGGCGTCACCGGGCTTAAATTTAGGGAAATAAACTCGAGTAAATCGCGTGCTTTTTTCGTCTTGATTTGCGACGACTTTTAGCAGCTGATTTGGGCCTAAAAACTATGAACGCAAACAGCCTAAAAACTATGAGCGCTAATGGCCTCTTAGCTGGATTTGCTCACAACTATTTCCGCCCGCACTCGTCTTGTACTGCATCACTTTAGATGGCTCTTGAGGTCTATATTGTCGATCACATTCCAGGGCAATGCAATCGAACCCTGCCGTGTCGCCGCACGGGGTTGCAAGATTGCCGGCGCTAATTTGCGGGCGAGCTGGCGCTGAACTTCCGCTGCCATCGCTTCCCAACCTAATGTCTGGAAAACGTATCCCAGGCGTTGTTTGACCGCGGACTCCGGTTCAGCCTTGAGCGCGGTGCGCAACCCGCGGACGGTTATCGAAGACCTCATGCCGGCAACAACTTCAGCGGCACGAGCCACGCCTCCGATGGCATGGTAGTAGGCAATAAGGTCGATGGCTGTTGCTTCTGGCGTACTGACCGCAAACCGCGCGCGTTGTTCGGGAAGTTGCATGACGGGGGTTTGCTGCAAGTTCTTTTTGACCAAGAATTTGACGCGCAACATGCCGACCGTTATCTGGCGCATTGGCCTGGCCGTCAGGACCTGAGTCACTTGGACAGCCTGGTGTGACGAGCCATGCATCTCAGCGGCGGAAAGCAGGCCCAAGTAATACGGCTGGTTTCGCAGACGGCAATACGCATCCAACCACCACTTTACTGGGGGCGCACCAAATGGTCGATGTTCGGGCGGTACCAGTAAATAGGCTGCAGGCTTGCCTTGGATGCGCGCATGTCGATGTGCGAGATGTTCCATTTGCCGCCTAACCGCAACTAACGATAGTCCCGAACTATGCGCCAGTTCGTCAATGGTGAGGAGGGACCTCGCTCGTGCTTCGCAGTTGTCCAGCAAAATGTTAACAGCGCCCCGCCCACTGCGGCGGGGGTTGGCTGGTTCAGGGGTGTTTATGGGCGGCGACATATTTGCACAATGTACCGTTAACAGGTTCATTGTGAAAACGGTTACTCAGCAGGAACGCGCGTACCAGACGAGGAAATGAATGGTTGCCAAGTTTATTCATGATCACTAAACGAATTGTACTGTTGGCACTCACAAGCTTTTCGCTGACGCATTCGAAGAGCTTCAATCTCTCGCGCGAGAGCTGCCGACTCGGAAATTACATCGACACGACATTTACCGCTATGCACATCACTATCGCGAGAATCATCGCCAAGATATTTACCCCTCCTCGCGCCTTGATAGCCGCATCGCGCGCTTCCCCCGACATGCCCGCCGCATTTATTATTCTTATCTCCACTCTCGCCCGATTGAAAAGCAGTCTGTTTGCGAACAGACCGAAAGGGATGCGAACGAGAAAAAATCCCAGGACCGTTGCCAAAGCAATATACGGAGTACCGAAAGGGTCGCCAGCCTTCAGGTTACCCAATGCCGAGAGAAGGGCTCCAAGCGAAAATGCCGCGGCAAAGACGACCAGCATGTCTACGACGGACAATATTAGTCCTGCAACATATAGCTTGCGATAGAAGCACCAGCGAATGCCAAACAGGAACGCACAGAAATTGAACCCTGGCGAACCCGAGGCTGTAAGGAATTTTGTGTAAATTGAAATTTGTTAGGCTCCATTATTGATTTAGGAGCCAATATGAAAGACAGTATAGAAACGAAACAGGCCAAGCAGATAGAACACGTGATTCCGCAAGCCTTGCTGGATCATGTGATTGCGACCTACAAGAAACCAGCCGACCTGATCGGCGAGAACGGGCTTCTCAAGCAACTGACCAAAGCCGTCATTGAAGCGGCGCTCCATGCTGAAATGGCCGAGCATCTGGGGCATGATCGGCATGGCGCGGTGGGCAACAGCAGCGGCAATGTCCGCAACGGTCATTCGGCCAAAACCATTACCGGCGAGTTTGGCGAAGTCGTGATAGCCGTGCCGCGTGACCGCGAGGCCCGCTTTGCGCCACAACTGATCGGCAAGCATCAACGCCGCTTTCCGGGCATGGACGAGCGCATCCTGTCGCT
>JAYVKG010000314.1:0-2858 GCA_043768625.1 Betaproteobacteria bacterium | reverse complement strand
ATGACGCTATCCGTCATCGTATACAAAAATTTAGGCTTGTCCAATGCCGACATCGCGCTGTACACCAGCTGGTTATATCTGCCGTGGGTAATCAAGCCGCTCTGGTCGCCAGTGGTGGATATGTTCAAAACCAAGCGGCTGTGGATTTTGAGTTTGCAACTCGTCATCGGCGCGGCGCTGGCGCTGGTGGCGTTGACTATTCCGACCACACATTTTTTTCAATTGACGCTGGCGGTGTTTTGGTTGATGGCCTTCAGTTCGGCCACCCACGACATTGCAGCCGATGGCTTTTACATGCTGGCGCTAACACAGCATGCGCAAGCAGCCTTTGTCGGTGTACGCAGTACCTTCTACCGCTTCGCGATGATTGCCGGGCAAGGCGGGCTGGTATTTCTGGCCGGCTCGATTAGCGAACAGACCGGCAATGTTGCGTTGGCATGGTCGATTATTTTTTGCATTCTGGCAGTCTTGTTTTTTGCACTTTTTATCTACCATCGACTGGTACTGCCACTACCAGCAAGTGACCAGCCGCTGTTGCACAACGGTGGAAGCGAAGCCTTCAAGGAATTTGTCTCGACCTTCACGGCTTTTTTCAAACGAAAGGATATTTTCATCGTTCTCGCCTTTCTGTTGCTGTTTCGATTTGGCGAAGCGCAGGCATTAAAGTTGGTCGCACCGTTCCTGCTCGATCCCGTGACTGTGGGTGGGCTGGGCCTCGACACCAAGCAAGTCGGCCTAGTTTACGGCACCGTCGGCGTCGTTGCGCTTACCCTCGGCGGCTTGCTCGGCGGCTATGCAATTTCGCGCCATGGATTGAATCGATGGATTTGGCCGATGCTGCTGGCGGTTCACCTGCCAAATCTTGCGTTCGTCTTTCTGGCATATGGATTGCCCAGCAATATTTATGTCATTGCGACGGCAATTGCGGTCGAACAATTCGGCTACGGATTCGGCTTTGCGGCGTATTTGCTGTTCATGATCATGGTTGCAGACGGCAAGCACAAAACAGCCCACTACGCCATTTGCACCGGCTTCATGGCGTTAGGCATGATGCTGCCGGGCATGGCCAGCGGCTGGATCCAGGAGCAGCTCGGCTATCAACATTTTTTCATATGGGTGTGTATTGCAACACTGCCATCGTTGCTGGTG
This sequence comes from Betaproteobacteria bacterium, assembly GCA_043768625.1. GTDB lineage: Bacteria > Pseudomonadota > Gammaproteobacteria > Burkholderiales > Usitatibacteraceae > UKL13-2. Next base: position 1,709 of record JAYVKG010000314.1, on the reverse strand, counting down.
ACCGCATTCATAAAAATTGATCCCGTGTTCGGGAAAAAAAGCAGTGATTGAAGTGACCATCCCTTCAACGGGACGCATGATTTCATTGGATGCATTCCGTGGCTTCACCATCGCCAGCATGGTGCTGGTGAACAATCCCGGCGACTGGGGCAGCCTCTATTCGCAGCTTGATCACGCCGCTTGGAACGGCTGGACATTCACCGACTGGATCTTCCCGTTCTTCCTGTTTATCTGCGGCATATCGATGACGTTTTCACTGGACCGCAGGGGTGCGGCCGGTGCCGACAAAGGCGCGCTGTTGTTGCAGTTGTTCAAACGCGCCACGATCATTTTGCTCATCGGCTTAACGCTGAATCTGATTCCCGCTTTTACTCTCGATACCCTGCGCATTCCGGGGGTGTTGCAGCGCATAGCGGTTTGCACGATGCTGGCGGCGCCCATCGTGGTGTTTTTCAACTGGCGACAACAATGCGCCTGGATTGTCGCAATCCTGGCACTTTACGCCGTGCTGATGCTGTTGATACCGGTGCCGGATGCGCAAGGACAAATTGCGGCAGCCGTATTGGAACCGGGGCGCGATTTTGGCGCCTACCTTGACCGCTCGCTATTCGGTGGCCATCTTTGGGCCAAATCGAAAACCTGGGATCCCGAAGGGCTGGTCAGCACGCTACCCGCGCTGTGCAGTCAGTTGTTCGGCGTCCTGACCGGACGGTGGCTGCTGTCGCAATCCGGCCCGGCGGAAAAAACCGTCTGGATGATGCTGGCAGGACTCGCTTGCCTTTGGATCGGGGCGATAATTGACGCCACCTTCATGCCCATCAACAAAAGCCTCTGGACGGTATCGTTCAGTATTTTCATGACCGGCTGGGCGCTGCTTATTTTTGCTGCTTTTTACTGGCTGTTGGACGCGAACGCGGCCGCGGATTTGCGGACAAAAACGCGGCAGTTATTGTTGCCTTTCAGCATCTACGGCATGAACGCATTATTTATTTTCGCACTGTCTGGATTGATCGCGAAGTTGCTGGGCTCGGTTACCATTGCCAACGCGGCTGGCGGCGTGACGTCACTCAAGGCGCTGCTGTACGCGCCGCTCCATTCGCTGCCGCTGGCACCGGTAAATGCGTCGCTGCTGTTCGCCGTTTTATTCAACCTCTCGATGTTTTTCATTGCCTGGTGCATGTGGAAGAAAAAGTGGTTTATAAAAATATAGGCGCAAGGACCGGCGTGGCTTTCCAGCCATTTTTTGCCTGGAAGCCGCGTCAGATGGCGATCTATGCAGGTCTATCATGCGCATTGTTGATCGCTGGCTGCGCGCAGATCGCAACAGCGCCCGTCGTGCAAATTGACCCCGCCAACTTCCCGCCACCCACGCCGCGTGAGTTTCGCGCGGCGTGGGTGGCGACGGTAGCCAACATCGATTGGCCGAGTAAAAAAGGCCTCACCGTCACGCAACAGAAGCAGGAAATTATTCGTATCGTGGAGCGGGCGAAAGAACTCAAGCTCAATGCGCTTATTTTTCAGGTGCGCGCGGCTGCCGATGCGCTTTATCCCTCGGTTCTCGAGCCGTGGTCGGAGTATTTGACGGGCGAGCAGGGCAAAATGCCCGACCCCTATTACGATCCGTTGAAAATGTGGATTGAACAAGCGCACCTGCGCGGCATCGAACTACACGCGTGGTTCAATCCTTATCGGGCGCGACATACGTCGGC
>JAYVKG010000313.1:0-5840 GCA_043768625.1 Betaproteobacteria bacterium | reverse complement strand
GCCGCTGACCGCTGCGCAACCGTGGCTTTCCCCGGCCGATACCGCCGTGAGACCGCTGGTGAGGCCAACCGGCTGCACCGGCAAATTGCTATTCATGGTGCTGTTGTTGCCGAGTAGGCCACTGCTGTTAAGACCCCAGCACTGCACCCCGCCGTTGATTGAAACAACTATGACTACTGCCTGCCGAGCTCGCCGTGGCGTTGCTAGCTACTTGAATATTGGACAGACTTAGGCTGGTATTAAGCGTACCTGCGGCGCTGTCAGTTGCGGTGACGATGGGCCTAAAGGACCCCGCAGCGGGGGGGGGGCACCACGGATGGTCAGCGTGCCACCGTTGCTATGCGTGGCAGTCATTCCTGCGGCAAACCCCGTGGCACCTGCGCTGGATAGCGGCAGTGCGGGAGCTGATAAACAGACTGGCGGTGTAGGTCTGGCAAAGAATGCCGGGATGCAATTGCGGTGTAACCAACTGGGGCGCGGAGAAAATGCCGAGACCGATGAAGATGCCGACGAGCATCGATACGCATTTGACGGCGGCCCTGTCGGCCATTTACCTGCGCTGAACGTGGCTGTCATCATTTGCCCTGTCGCAGATACAACAGCTCCACCTGCTTGCGCGCCCACGGCGTTCGGCGCAAAAATTTCAAGCTCGATTTGACGCTGGGGTCATGCTGGAAGCAGCGCACCGGCACAGCGATTGACATCGCTTCCCAGCCGATACTCTCGGCTAGTTGCGTGACAATCATTTCCAGCGTGATGTCATTAAGGCTCGGAGGATTTTTTAGCGTGGGCATCGCGGTCATTTATTTTTCGCGAAATAATTATGCCAACTTTACCGCGTACCACAGTTATTCGACTAAACATGGATAGTTGGTGACAGACGCTTACAATAACGATCCTTCTTTCCGGGATGCAGCATCATGACGGAGCCGGTCCGCCTTGCAAAACGCCTCGCCAAGATTGTTTCCTGCTCTCGCCGGGAAGCTGAAATTTATATTGAAGGCGGCTGGGTCAGGGTCGACGGCCAGGTGGTGCAAGAGCCACAGTTCAGAGTTTCCGATCAGCTGATCGAGCTCCACGCGGATGCAACGCTGACTGCCGTTGAGCTGGTGACCATCCTGTTTCATCAGCCTGCCGGCGTTGCCGTCGAAGCGCCGCCACCGATTTCGTTTGCCACGCACGCGACGGACGATTTGTCCGGCATTCGCCCGCTCAAACGGCACCTTTCCCGACTGACGCCAACCCTGCCGCTGGAACCGCATGCCAGTGGTCTGCTGGTTTTCACGCAGGACTGGCGGGTGGTGCGCAAGCTGGTCGACGACGCCGCTACGGTCGAGCAGGAGTACGTGGTCGAGATCGAGGGGGGATTGACACCACATGGACTGAAGCAACTCAATCTGGGCTTAAACGTCAACGGCCGTCCATTGCCAGCCGCCAAGGTCAGCCAGCAAAACGAAACCCGCTTGCGTTTTGCCCTTAAGCGCATGCAGGTTGGCCAGATCGCGCAAATGTGTGAAAGCGTGGATCTGGGAGTGCGATCGGTCAAGCGTATTCGCATCGGCAAAATATCGATGGCAAAATTGCTGCCGGGACAATGGCGCTATTTGCCGCCCGCCGAGCGATTTTAAAGTTGTCGGGAAACGCCAGCGAATAATTGCTGCGGCCTGGAAAAAAATTGCATTTGATGGCTTTTGCAGCTTGGCCCAGCCCACCCGCGGTCGACACTCCCTCTGCTGAAATGAGGGTAATCAGGACAAGCGCAGCGCCAGGCAGTGCGCGGCACTTGCCGAGGCATTCAACTTTTCCGCTCAACCGATAACTTGGTCAAGCCCGCCGATGAGCCGGTCGATTTCCGCTGCGGTGTTGTAATGCGCCATTGACACCCGCACCACCCCGCCTTGTGCCTGTAGTTCCAGTGCGTCGACCAGTCTGCGCGCATAGAAATCGCCGTGGCGGATACCAATATTGAGCTGGTCGATATGGCGCACAATGATTTCAGCATGCAGGCCGGCGACCACGAAGCTCACGGTCGGCATACGACTGCCGCCAACAACGCTACGGTGGCCAATGATGCGCACCTTTTGCTTACCGCGCAGGTACGCCAGCAGCTGTTCGGTGAGCGCATCTTCATGTTGTTGAAATGCATCGAACGCAGTCTGCATACAATGCCGTTGCGATCCCACCGCGCCCAACTGTGTGCCGATATCATGCAAATAGTCGGCAATACCTGCGCACCCCCAGGACAGCTCGAAATTCACGTTGCCGGGTTGCAGCTTGTAAGGCAGCACCTCGGGACCAATGAAATGATGATTGAGGCTCGGCAATGACAGCAACAATTCGCGCCGCCCCCACAGCACCGCGTAATGCGGCCCAAATACTTTGTAAAAGCTGAACACATAAATATCTGCGTTGCTTAATTGCACGTCAACCAGCCGGTGAGGCGCATAGGCAACACCGTCCACGCACAATCGGCCTCCCATTGCATGCACCCGCCGCGCCGCTTCGGCAACCGGATTCACGCTGCCAAGCACGTTTGACGCATGGGTCATTGCCAGCCATTTGGTACGCGCATTCAACAAGCGATCAAGATCTTCCAGTTCGAGAATAAGGCTGTCGCGATTTACCGCCCAAATCCTGATCACTGCGCCTGCCTGCTGCAGCCGCATCCAGCCGCCGATATTGGCCTCGTGATCGCTGTTGGTGACAATGATTTCGTCACCGGGCCGGATACCCGGCAGCAATGCTTGCGTGAGCAGGTACATCAGCGCGGTGGTCGCCGGGCCCATCACCACTTCGTCTTCGTGCACCGCGTTGATCAGGGTAGCCACGGAGCGGCGCGCAGACAATACTTTTTCCGAGGCACGCTGTGACTGTGCGTAGCTGGCGCCAAGCTGCACGCTGGTTGAGAGCAGATAGTCGTGGATGCGGTCGGCAACGCGGCGCAACACCTGGGAACCGCCGGCGTTGTCAAGATATACACAGTCATCCGCGAGTGCAGGAAATTCGGCGCGGATGGCGGTCAGATCGAGTGAATTCATGCGGCGATAGCGTGCAATTGAAATTAGTTAGGACGCGGGCGGATTTCTACCGCTTCAAACAGCGTGGTTGCAGCGGGGGCATGAGCCCAAACCGCACCGCGGTGCAGACACAGCTAAGCCTGCACAAAAGTCGTCACCCTCCTTCTGGACCGTTCGCGCAGAGAACACTCACGCAAGGAATCTGCCAGTCGCTCAAGATCGGCAATGCCGTAAAGAATCACGGTCGCGAAGCTGGCGTCCGAGGACCGCAGATGGAGCAGGCAATGTCCGACCAGGCGCATGCCCAGAGGCTTGTGCAAATCGAAATGATCGATGCGAAACAGTTCCAGGCTGTCCTTGGTTTTTGACAGCAAGCCACGCTCAATTCGAACCCGCTGCGAGGTAATTTCGTAGCTGGTGCTAAGGCTCACCAGCCAATAGTAAATCCAGCCCAAACCGAGCGTGAGCACCACCGGGATCCACTGCCACGCGCTGTAGATGACCGCAGGATGGCCGGTAAACAATGCCGTCTCCACCTCTGACTCACGCGAGGCCGCAAAGGCGGCCAGATCGCTGTTGCAGAAACGGCACTTGATGGCCACCGCTTTGATGGTCTCGCCGCAGACAGGGCACGGTTTGGTGTCGTCAGTCATTGCTCAATCCTTGGTCACTAGCACTGTCGCTGCCATTTATCAGTGCAAAAATTTGTCGGGCAGGACGGCGCTGCCGTCCGCGTAAGGCGCAAAGCATACGACAGAAAAAGCGCCGCGCAAAATTTCGGCTAGAAATCGCACTGTTAATTATTTGCTGATGCCGTAACGATTCGAGCACAAAATTGACATGCAAATAAATTCGCCCGACGATTGTTTGTTGTCGTCATGCGCTTGCCGATGACTGCCTGGCAGTGACGCCCGCATTGTTGCGGTAGTATTCAGCCACGCCAACCTTCCCTGTGAAAGAACTCTCCATGCCTTCCTTCCTCGCGCGCTATATTCCGGGACTTTGCTCCGCCTGCGTGTTGATGCTGGCTGCCTGCAGCAGCACACCGTCGTCGGTCACCCTGCGATCACTGCCGGTTAATGAGCATGCAGACGAACGGTTTCAGCTGCACGTGGCGCAGGTTCTGGATGAAATGTGGCGCGAGTTTCCGGAGTTTGGCGTGCGGATGGGCTTCTACAAATATGCAGACCAGATGACGGTACCGGATGCAGCGCGGCGGGATCGGACACTGGCCTTCTACGAGCTGCAACTGGCAGCACTGGCGAGATTTGAAACAAGCGCACTCAATGCATCCAACCAGGTCGATCTGGATTTGATGAAAAACCGTTTTGAATCCGGCCGATGGTATCTCGCTACATTCAAAAACTGGCAATGGCAGCCATCCAGCTACAACGTGGGTAGCGACTTCGGGCTGCTGATAAACACCGATTTCGCGCCACTGGATGTGCGGCTGCGGCAGGTACTGGTACGCCTGGAAAAAGTCGCCCCCTACTACGCAGCAGCAAAGGCCGCCATTGCAGAACCGACACTTGAGCATACCGAGCTTGCCCTGCTTCAGAACACAGGCACACTGGCGGTATTTGGCGCGGAGCTGATGAAAAAGCTCGATGCATCCGGCCTGAGCGTGGACGAGAAACTTTTGTTCCGTAGCCGCGTTGACGCGGCTACGGTCGCCATCAATGACTACCGCGCGCACCTCACGATGCTGACCATTAGACTCAGGCAGGGTGGCGCGCGCAGTTTCCGCATCGGTAAAAATCTCTATGCGCAAAAATTTGCCTACGATATGCAATCCGGTTTCACCGCCGATGAGCTTTACCGGCGGGCATTCGCAGAAAAGGCGGCTTTGCATAACGCCATGGAAAAACTGGCGCGCGAGTTGTGGCCAAAATATATGGGCAACACACCACTGCCTGCTGATCGATTGCAGATCATTCGCGCCTTGCTCGATGAGCTCAGTACCCGCCACACCACGCGCGATGGCTTTGTCGACACAGTTCGCAGGCAAATTCCGTTGCTGGAAGCCTTCGTCCGCGACAAGGATTTGCTCGATCAGGATGCGAGCCGCCCGCTGCTCGTGCGCGCGACGCCGCCGTACATGCGCGGCGTGGGGGCGGGTGCGTCGGTGAGTGCCCCGGGTCCGTTTGATCCGACCGCCAATACCTATTACAACGTAACTCCGCTGGATGCATTCTCGGCCGACCAGGCAGAGTCATATCTGCGCGAATATAACGACTGGATGTTACCAATTCTGAATATCCACGAAGCCATTCCCGGCCATTACACGCAGTTGATGCACGCCAACAAATCGAAGAGCCTGGTCAAGGCGATATTCGGCAATGGCTCGATGATAGAGGGTTGGGCGGTGTTCGGCGAAAAGCTGATGCTCGACGCCGGCTATGGCAACAACGCCCCGGAGATATGGCTGACCTGGATGAAATGGAATCTGCGTTCGGTCGTCAACACCATCCTCGACTACCAAATCCACAACATGGAGATGCAGCGCGACGACGCCATCAACATGATGACCCGCGAAGCCTTCCAGCAACAGACCGAAGCGACGGAGAAATGGCGACGCGCTACTTTGTCGCAGGTGCAGCTCGCCAGCTATTTCAATGGCTACGCCGAAATTACCGCGCTGCGCGACCAGATGCGCACAAAGCTCGGCACGGATTTTTCGGTAAAGGGCTTCAACAACCAGTTTCTTTCGTATGGAAATGCGCCGGTGCGGTCCATCCGGCAGTTGATGTTATCGGACCAATAAAAATTCGGCCGTCGACACCACTTTTCAATCTTCAACAACGCCTACCGAAATCACCAGCA
>JAYVKG010000312.1:0-1778 GCA_043768625.1 Betaproteobacteria bacterium | reverse complement strand
CCGTTCGGCTGACCCGATGTACCGGCAGGTGCGGGCCCGCCACATCGGCCAAACGCGGGGCTTCGGGTGTCACCCCGACCATGTGGAACAGCGCGGTGGAGCCGAAACTCGCCATGGCGGCACCGAAGTGCTTCAATTGGTCCGACTGCGGCGCACCGTCGATGCCTTCAATTACCGGCACGGCCCAGTAGTTACCGGCCATGCGACCAATAAGCGCACCCAGGGCACCCCACTCATTAAGCGACGTCGGGGTGAATCCAGTGCGCACGTGAAGCGTGGCGCGCCGGTTTTCCGGCAGATGAAAGCCATAGCGTGGCGTGCGCCCGGTGAGTCCGGCCGCAACCGCCGACGGCCCGCCCTCAAAATTGGAACGCGCGCCGCAGATTGAATTGCAATAGATGACCACACCGGTGTCGCCGAACGCGACGTGCTCATTGCGGATGGGCGCCTGTATGGTCTGGTAGTTGATGCAGGTGTCGGTCATCACCACACCCAATTTCACGAACGCGTCAATCGCGCGCTGTTCGAGCGACAGCATCAGCAGCGACTGCTGCAGAAACGCGGCCTTGGAAAAATCGGTGCCGCGCGGATCGGTGATCGACGGGATCCGCATGCGATGTTGGCCTTGCGTTTCGGCGGCCATCGTCTCGAGCCATCGTACGCCCGCTTCGCCGAGGCTTTCGGTATCGGCCATGATGTGCGCCTGGGTGACCGGGACGAAATCGGCCGCGTGAAAGAAATTTCCTACCAATAGCTGGTGCTGCAGGGCCCGTTGCGCAACGGGGCCAAACTTTCCGGCCTGGATTTCTTGTTCTTCGGCGTTAAGTTTCATGGAATCGCGTCACCATCAGTCGACGGTTGCGCCGGATTCATTTACCGCTTTGCTCCATTTTTTCAACTCGGCACGTTGAAATTCAGCAAACGCGGCAAGGGTCAGCACCGCAGGCAGCACGCCGATCGGTGTCATGCGATCACGAAAACTATCGCTGCGCACAATTTTCTCAATTTCGCCCGCAAGCTTCACCGCCACTGGCGCGGCAAGGTTGGCGGGCGCAAACACGCCCCACCAGGCGGTCAATTCAAAACCGGGGTAACCGGATTCGGCAATCGTGGGGATAGCTGGCAATGCCGGCGCGCGCGCCGCACTGCTGACGGCGATGGCACGCAGACTGCCCGCCCGCACGTGTGACACCACCGACTGCAGCGGATCGAACATCATCTGGATTTGGCCGCCGAGCAAATCCGTCACGGCCGGCGCGCTGCCTTTGTAGGGGACGTGCTGGATGTCGATGCCCGCCGCGCGTTTGAAACTCTCTCCCGCCAAATGTCCCGGGGTGCCATTGCCGGCAGAGCCATAGCTCAGCTTGCCGGGCATTTTTTTTGCGAGCGCAACCAGACTGGCCAGATCGGTGACTGGCTGCGAGGGATGCACCACAATCACGACCGGGGCGGCGGCGACCAGGGCGATCGGCGTGAAATCCTTGATGGCGTCATAAGTCAATTTTTTGTAAAGCGAGGGATTGATTGCGTTGGTGCCGACCGTCGCCATCAACAAGGTATAGCCATCGGCCGCCGCCTTGGCCACCGCGTCGGCGCCGACTGAGCCGCCAGCGCCACCGCGATTGTCGATGATGACGCTGGTCTTGAGCGCCTCACCCAGCATTTGCGCCAGCGGCCGGGCCACGATATCGGTGGGTCCGCCTGCCGGGAACGGCACCGTCAGGCGAATCGGCTGGGCAGGATATTGCGCAGCAGACTCACCGGCCCCAAAGGCAAGC
>JAYVKG010000311.1:0-3649 GCA_043768625.1 Betaproteobacteria bacterium | reverse complement strand
GCGAGTGAGTACGTGTGCCCGGGAAATACGCCACGCCCCCATGGCCATGAACACGGCCATGACGAGTGGAAATTCCTCGGGCAACAAGGACATTCCCAGTGCAATGCCGCCCAATATGGCTTCCAGCCATGACCCGCGCGACAGTCCATAGAGCAGAACCGTCAATCCCCCCAGAAGGACGCCGATGATGGCAAAGTCGCGCACCAGCCAGCGCATCTGTAGGTGCAGGCGCGGTTGTTCGGTTTCGATTGTTTGCAGCGTCCGTCCAATTTTGCCCATTTCACTGCGAATGCCGGTGGCAGAAACCACTGCCTGGCCATTTCCGCGTAGCACGAGCGTGCCCGCAAAGATATTGGGCGAGTCTTCCCCGCCCGGTGCCGGCACGGCGCAAAGAGTGGAGGGTATTGCGGGCGAGGCCGGGGCCAGTTTCCGGACCGGAACGGATTCGCCGGTCAACAGGGATTCATCGAGCAACAGGTCGTGCGAATAAATGAGAGTGGCATCCGCTGCCACCCGGTCGCCCTCGGCAATTACAATAATGTCGTCGCGCACCACGTCCCTGCCAGCGATATGAATTTTCTTGCCGTCGCGAATCACAACCGCACGCGGACTGGCGAGATTTCTAAGCGCTTCCAATACGCGTTCGCTACGGGATTCCTGGACCACGGTTATCGCAACCGAGAGGCATGCGAATAAAAGCAGGAGCACGGCTTCCATTCGGTCACCCAGCAGTAAATAGACGACACCACCGCCAATCAGCAGGGCGAACATGGGTTGGCGCACAACTTCAGAAAGAATGCGCAGCAGCCCGCGTCGGTCGGGCGCCGGCAACTCGTTGTATCCATCCAGCTGCAAGCGATCGGCTGCAATCGCAGCGGTCAGGCCTGAACTTGATTCCGGTCGCTTCATCGGGCCTTATCTGTTGTTGTGCTTAGTAGCGTTTTGGTAACGATTGCGCGGGAACATTGCAGGCACTGTCGGCCGCGAGCGACGACGCCGGATTGCCGGCAACGAGCAGCTGGGCTAACACAATACTTGACAGGATGGCGCTCACTTTAAGTGTCGCAGTCAGGGGGAAGGAGGCGCCTTAAAAGGCGCAAGTATTGTCGACTCGCCAGTTTCCTGCGCGAGCGGATTTATCGCCTGCGCCGAGCGCGCGCTGAACACGCAGCACACAAACCCAAGCAACCAGCCAATTACCGGCATCAACAACAGCCATTTAAAATCTGAGTCGAGCGGGAAGTTGGTTCCGCTCATCGTCGCCACCGTAAGCAGTCCCGCACAGCCGAACGCCATGCCTCCGCCCGGAACGTATTGCGGAACAGCGCGCAGGCCGACAAACACGATTAATACGCGACCGCCAGCGATAAATCCACCCATTACCTTGAAGACATGTTGTTGCCATGACCGCAGGTGAGGCGAGGGCGTTTCGACCTGGGCGGCGTTCAAACCCAGATCGCGCAAGTCTTTTTGCAAAAGCGGCGAACGAATGAACATGAAATATCCGCCCAAATCAATAAGCCCTGCACCGCTAGCCACCAATATCCATTTGGCGAACCGGACGAGCATATCTTGCGGGTTCATGTGTCGACTTTTTGACCAGGCCGGCGGTTGAGTGGCATTTTTGCCAGTTCGATTGCGGAATTCTCAAGTGGCCGCCGTATCCTGCCGCGATCAGCATTACGCAATAGGAAGTGAAGGTAAATAACCGTGCTCAGTAGCGCTGCAAAGAAACACCAGACGGAGATGAACCAGGCCGCGTAGAAATAGTAAACCGCAGCAAAAGACAACAGCGCCAGAAATCCAAACAGCTTTACCAATGCGTGTGTGGACAACATTGGACTTGTCGCGGCGGACAGCAAATACAGTGTCATCACCACTCCCGCAAAAAAATGCGGTGAGATGTAGTCGATGTGCTGCCCCAAAGGGCGGGATACGACGGGATAGAAAAGCAGGATGTAAAGCAGGTATCCGCCCACGACAACGCCCGCTAGTGCAAGTGCAAACAGTGCTTGTCGGCGCCATCCCCTGGGTTCGATTAACAATACCGCTATGGGTACATAAATTGGCCACAAAACATGCGAGAAAAATTCATATACATGCGTCATGACTGAATTGAGTAGCGGCATTTCGAACTGAAATGTAAGCCAGATGACACCTTCACTCAGTTGCTGGATCGCAAATAGCAGCGGAATCGCGGCGAACGGCAATTCGCATTTGCGACGCGCCGACCGTATGGTCAACGTGCCGATCCCTAGCAATACCACACCCGCCGTAAAACTCGCGCTGGCTGAGAAACACATTCAGGTCACTCTCGTGACAGGGCCAACGCGGACAGTGCAAAGTCTATGGCCTTTGCTCTGGTTGCGGATTGTATTAAGAGCCCATCGATCGCCGAAGGAAAAAATTATTGAAATTGCCGGCGTGCACCGCCAAACCATCGCAGTATTCATGTTACCTGGAACGCGATACCACCAAATGCCGCCGCCGCATCGGCGGCAATACGGCGAGTGCACCATGCCGCGTAATAGCGTCCGAAAATACGCGCGAGCAAACGGTCGAAGCCGCGTGTCGGTAGCCGGTAATCGATGAACACTTCCAAATGCGAGCGATCCCCTTTCGCGGAAATCGCGAAGCCCATGCAATAAGAGCCGATCACCAGCAATCGCGGTTGGCCGCGTGTCTGCCGGATCTTGAGCAATGGTGGAACTCGTTCAGTGACAACTTCGTCCACCACCAAGCTTACGCCAAGCACGCGCCCAGTGATGCGGATTAACGAGCCAACTGCCTGTCCTTTCAGCGAGTCCGTTTCTACCTGCACTGTCGCACTGGCCATCATCTTGGAAGGTTTTTCCATATGGGCAGCAAGCCGACGATGGTCGTCCAAAAAGGCAAAGAGGCTGTGCGTATCGGCATTAATGTCGACTTTGCTGCGATGATGAAGTGAATGGCGATTATCGCTCATGTCCGCTCGTTCCGGCTGGCAACAACTTAGATCCAGTCATGCAGGTACCTTTTTGCCGATCAAGCGATTGTTCCAATCGGGGAAGTATTTGCTTGAGGAATGTAGTCATGTGCAGTTTGCCGGCGTGTATATGCCGTAGACGACACAAAACAAGAACGAGAACGCGGTCGAAATTGCCGGTGACCACGTCACAACTTTGATATTGAGCATGTCATTATCTCTATTCATCAATTAAGTTACCGGGATCAATGGTGGTGGCCTGCGTTTTGTTTTGAAGCCGGTGGCGCCGCGTTTTCCCTGGTTTGCGTGGCTTCATTACGTCCCCCGCCACGTCCTTCATGCCCTCCGTTGCCCACCGTGGCCGAACATATGCATCGCAATCATCGCAACAGCAAACAACGCCCAAATTCAGCTCTGTGCAATCGAGTCCATGGTTTATTGTTTTTCCATCGTGCCGAATTAGCCACAGCTTCCGCAACCACCGCTCTTGCTATTCGGCTTCTGATCGGCTTTTATGCTGGCCACCGCATAGCCGGCTTGCGTTACCGCCGACCCTAGTAGATCGGGCGACGTCCGCGTCTCGTCGTACTGCACGGTCGCTTCGCCGGTCGAGAGTGAGACTTTTACCTCACCCACACCATCAACGCGTTTTAGCGCGTTCGTGACGCTGCCGGTGCAGCCGCC
>JAYVKG010000310.1:0-12944 GCA_043768625.1 Betaproteobacteria bacterium | reverse complement strand
AACGTCCACCTGGATGCCGTTGAAATGAAGGACAAAATTGTGTTCTTGCACAAGCTCGAATCCGGGCCGGCGAATCAGAGCTTCGGGTTGCAGGTCGCGCAGTTGGCCGGCGTGCCGCGATCGGTGGTGCGCGCCGCGCGCAAGCATTTGGACAAACTGGAAAATGTCGAAACCTCGCGAATGGCCCAGCCAAGCTTGTTCGAGCCCGACGCCAAACCAATAGAAATTGCAGTGCACCCAGTGCTGGACGCGTTGGCGGATCTCAAGCCAGACGAACTTTCACCACGGGAGGCGCTGGAAAAACTTTATGCCCTGAAAGCGCTGGCAGATAAAAATGACTAATGATGCGCACCGTGCGCACCGTGCACATGGCCATGCGCCAGCTCTTCTGAAGTGGCGGCGCGCACCTCCTTCACCACGCACGAGAACAGCAGGCGCTCTCCCGCCAGCGGATGGTTGCCGTCAATCACCACCTGGCCATCGGCAATATCGGTGACCGTATAAACAATCCAGCGGTCATCTTGTTCACCCGGCGGAACACCTTCAAACTGCATTCCCACCGCCACGTTCGCCGGGAACACGCTCTGCGGCTCAACACGGATCAATGCCTCATCGTATTCGCCAAAGCCGTCTTCCGGCTGCAGTGAAATCGCGAAGGACTCACCGGCCTGCTTGCCGTTTAGTCCCTGCTCGACCAGCGGAAATATGCCGCCATGATCGCCATGCAAATACACCATCGTTTCTGCTTCGTTGCCCAGCGCATTGCCGTCGCTGTCTTTCAATTTCGCTTCCAGTGTTACCACCATATTTTGTTCAATGACCATGTATCTGCCTAACCAGTTTTAAAACGGAAGCAACGTGATCACGCGGATTCAAGTCGCGCAGAATATGCCGCACCACGCCTTTTTTGTCGATCACAAACGTTGCCCGGTGTACGCTGGTTTGCACCACCCCATCGGCGCCATTGGCGGCGTGATCGGTGGCTACTTCGTATTTTTTCATGACCTCGCACTCTGCGTCTGACAACAGTTGCAAGGAGAGGCCGTGCTTACTGCGAAATTCTTCATGCACCAGACAATCGTCGCGCGAGACGCCGAATACGACGGTGTCACATTCTTCAAACGCATCCTCGTGGTCCGAAAAATTAATTGCCTCCATGGTGCAGACGGGTGTGCCATCGCGCGGGTAGAAATACAGGACGACATTTTTCTTGCCGCGGAAGCTGGAAAGCTCGATCATTTCCATACTCGCGTCTGGTAGTTCAAATGCTGGGGCTCTCGAACCAACGTGTAACATTGTCTTCCCGTTCAGTTATTGAATTACTTTGCACCAAAATATTACCGGTGAATGACCCACTGCAAAATTATTCTAACGCATTTTGTTTAAGGCACTGTAACCACGCTTTTGAATGAATTCAACCACCCCAAACAAACGCAAATTTAAATTGGCGTCGCAAGTGCTACCGTTGCTCGGGGGCATTAGCGCGGAAGTTTTTTTGCGCGATTACTGGCAGAAAAAACCACTGCTGATCCGCAACGCAATTGCCGGCTTCACCGGTCCCCTCTCCAAAAGTGAGGTGCTGACGGTTGCGCGACGTAACGACGCGGAAAGCCGGCTGATCACCCGCGATGCCCACACCTGGCGGCTCGAACACGGGCCATTTTCCTTAAGCGATTTCCGCCAGCCAAAAAATATTTTGTGGACGGTGCTGGTACAGGATGTACAGCATTTTTCGTATGAAGGCCACGAATTGCTGAGCCACTTCGCCTTTTTACCCAATGCCCGTATCGACGACCTGATGGTGAGCTACGCCGTAGCAGGAGCCGGTGTCGGCGCGCATTTCGACAGCTATGATGTCTTCCTGTTGCAAGGTATGGGAACACGGCGCTGGCAAATTTCCTCGCAACAGGATTTGCGTTTACAGCCGGACTTGCCGCTAAAAATTCTTTCTCACTTTAAGCCAACCGCAGAATTTGTACTGGAAACGGGCGACATGCTTTATCTGCCACCCAACGTTGCCCATAATGGCATAGCCGAAACCGAGTGCCTGACCTGGTCGATCGGTTTTCGCGCGCCGTCGCAGCAGGATTTGGGTGTGGCATTTCTGGACCACCTGCGCGATCAGCTTCAGTTGCCGGGACACTATGCGGACCCGGCTTTGACATATGCAAAGGATCCCGCTGAAATCGACAAAACGATGCGCCAGCGGATTGGACAATTGCTAACCGACATCCAGGCTGCTTCACGCGACACCGACACGATCCGGCGATTCATTGGCTGCTACTTTACCGAACCCAAGTCGCATGTTGTTTTAAACCTGCCTGAGACACCTGCGGCGGCAAGCGTTTTCGCGCGGCAGGCAATGCGCCATGGCGTCGAGCTCGATTTAAAGACGCGCATTTTGTACGACGACAAAAACGTTTTCATCAACGGTGAGGCACATGCGCCGAAACGCGCTGTGCAGATCTTGCTTCGCGGGCTTGCAAATCAGCGTTTTGTTTCCGCCTCGGTCGTTGCCTCGCCCCGCGCCAAACCGGCGCTGGCTTTTTTATATCGCTGTTATTGTGACGGCATACTGACGATTGCGCGCCACTGAGGCCGGTGTCAAAATCTGAGAGCAAATCAACGCGGAGGCGCCATGCTGGAAATACCACCCCAATTTTCCCCACCCGAAAAAACATACCGCCTGATGGAAACCAGGAGTGAAGCCCGCATTGCCATTGGCGAAGTATTGGGCGCGGCGCGGCGCGAAATCAGGATTTTTGACGGAGACCCCAAGATGCTCAAGGATCGTGGGCTCGGTCAACCCGCATGCATTGAGACATTGCGTACGATGCTTTTGGCCAGCCGTGATCGTCGCTTGCGCATCGCCCTCCTCGACAGCAGCGCGATTGAAAGCGAAGTTCCCCGCTTGATTACCCTCCTTACCCAGTTTTCCGGGCAAATCCATATTCACCGCACGCTGGGACAAGCCGCCGAAGCGCGTGATCCAATGATCATCGCCGACGACGCGCATTTCTGGCGCAAGTTACACATTGACCACCCGCGTTCGGTGGTGACACTCCATTCCGCCACCGATGCGCGCCCCTTCCTGGAGCGGTTTGAAGAGATCTGGGAACAAAGCGAATTGGCGGTTACCGGCAGCAGTCTTGGCTTGTAACTTGTAGTTTCATTTGTGCACCGCACCACGAAGCTGCTATACTTATAAGTCGGTCGAAACAGCATTACAGCATCAATAGCAACTTAAGGGTCATTTTTAAGTCCCGCAGTGATGGCTGGAAGGTCACATCAGCTGATAAAAATTTTGATCAAATTTTTCTTCAAGGGAATCACATGAATAAATCTATCATTATCGCTGCCATTGCTGCCGTCGGACTCGCCGCTTGCGGCAAAGAAGAACCAAAAGTTGCCCCGGCCCCTAAAGTTGAAATGGTTGCGCCTGCTGCGCCCGTCACCCCGCCTGTCGCTGCAGTCGACGCTGCTAAAGCCGCCGTCGACGCCGCCAAGGATGCGAAGGACGCTGCCGGGAAAAACGTTGAAGCCGCCAAAGATGCCGCCGGAAAGATTGTTGACACCGCCAAGGATGCTGCCGGCAAGTCGGTAGAAGCTGCCAAAGAGGCGAAAGACGCTGCTACCAAGTCAGTCGACGCCGCCAAAGAAGCTGCTGCCAAGGCAGTAACCGCTGAGAAGGCTGCTGCGCCGAAGAAGTAATTTCTTCGTAACCGTTTTGCAAAAAAGCCGGCTGCAAGTCGGCTTTTTTGTTTTCGCAATACGGCCAAAGCAGGTCGATGTGCAGCGCGATGCCGAAGGCTAAATATGCCGCCAGTCAAAGCCGGTTTCCTGTTCGGCAATACCTATCCAGGCAGGGGTACACCCCAGCACGCCCGCCAACGCCGCCGTTGCCAGTGCTGGCAGGTTATTTCGTTGAGACAGGTGCGCGGCAACAATGTGCTTTAGCCGTGAGCAATCAATCGCAGTCAAAAGTGATGCGGCAGTGAGGTTGTCCAGATGTCCGAATTTACCTGCGACGCGTTGCTTGAGGCTGGCTGGGTAGGGGCCATCCATCAGCATATCCAGATCGTGATTGCATTCGAGCACCATGGCGTCGCACCCCGACAATGTATTCTGGATGTGGGCCGTAATTGAACCGGTGTCAGTCAACACGCCAAGCCTGACACCGCCATCAGAGAACACATATTGCACCGGTTCGAATGCGTCGTGCGGAACAAAATATGGCGTCACGTGCACATCGCCGACCGCAAACGCCGCATGCGGATCAACATAATTGAGTAATGAGGCAGGCAGCGACTCTCCACGAAGGACCTTGGCAGTACCGTGGGTCAGCCATACCGGGACGCGATATTTGCGTGCAAAACGGGCGACGCCACCGATGTGATCCGAATGTTCGTGGGTGACCAGGATGGCATCGAGATCGCCCGGCATCAACCCTGCGCGTGCCAATCTGGTTTCGGTAGCGGCAAGTCCAAAACCGCAATCCATCATCACCACCGTTTCGCCCACCTGCACGATGAGTGCGTTGCCTTCGCTGCCGCTGCCGAGCGAGGCGAAACGCAAGCTCAACGCGAACTCCCTACAATGGAAACGGTTCCGCCATGGTGCATGACGGAACCGTCTGAAAGCGATTGCATCGATAACGCTTTGCTTGACCCAACAGCCTATTTAAGCTGTTCCAGCAGCAGACTCAAAATCCGCTTGGCGGTACTTGAATTATCGGGTTTGCCATCAGCACCCTGCACCATCACATCAGACGCGCCCGATGTCTCGGCAACAAAAATACGATATTGCGGTTTCGATGCAGGGTCATCTTTGCGCCAGAACGCGAGCTTGTCAAAGAAGCCTTTGCCCTTATCGC
This sequence comes from Betaproteobacteria bacterium, assembly GCA_043768625.1. Taxonomy (GTDB): domain Bacteria; phylum Pseudomonadota; class Gammaproteobacteria; order Burkholderiales; family Usitatibacteraceae; genus UKL13-2. The sequence goes on along the minus strand of JAYVKG010000310.1, from coordinate 8,071 downwards.
CGCCACTGGTCTTCGCTTCGACGTCAGGATCTATATAACGCACGAAGAAAAGTCCCTTGGAGCGGTCGCGATCCTCGACCGTGAAGCCAATACGGTCCAGCGCCAGCCCGACGCGCCGCCAGGCACGGTCGAATGGTTCATTTACCTTGAGAGACCCACTTTTGTCTGGCGCATAGAAGGCGCGTGCAGCGGCCGCCGGTGCCGCGACCGCGCCAGCGGTCACAATGGCCTTATCCGGGGCACCGGAGCCGAATTTGACCATCAGGCGTGCCAGCATTTCGGCTTCAAGTTCCTTGTCTGCCGCGCGTGGTTGCCAACCAGTACTGCTCTTCTCGGTACCGGTGTAAATTTCTTCCAGACCGCGGTGACTGATATAAACATCGGTAGTGCCTGCTTCCACACCAGGTTCGAGCCTGGTGCGAAATTTGTCGCGATAGCCGGTGTCGTAAAGTCCGTCAAGCAGCCGTCCAATACTGCGCCGCACGATATCCTGCGGGATTTTCGCGCGATTTTCAGCCCAGTCGGTTTCCATGATGCCGACCTCCGGGCTCTCGCGCTTTAATATAAAGCCGGTCTCGGTCCAAAAGTCTTTGATAATCGGCCACGCTTTATCGGGAGATACTTTGGCCACCAGCCACCGCTGCTCCCCAGCGCGTTCAATCCGTGCGCTGTCTACCTTGGGTAACACCACAGTGCCGCTGGTGGGCGCGACGGCGCGTTCGCGATTGTAGGTCGAGAACGTGGTCGCTTTCGGGTCTGGAATCACAAATCGGTCATCAACCACCGGCGAGGTGAGATCGGGCGGCACTTCGAGAGAAGCGATCTTGCCGCCCTGCGAGCGATAGTCGGTGTTTTTCCCCGAGGTGCCGAACGAACCGCACGCAGTGAGAACAATACTTGTCAAAGCCGCTATAACAGCGACCAGCAGATTACGCTTCGGGCTCATCTAGGCTACTTCCTTTAACTTTGCATGAATGCCTGCCGCGTGCATAGCTTCCAACAGCAGGCTATGAAATTTCGCGTCAAACGGTGTGAGAGGCAGGCGAATACCAGAATTGATGAGACCCATTTGCTGGAGGGCCCACTTTACCGGAATAGGATTGGATTCAAGGAATAAATGATTATGCAATCCAAGTAAACGATTATTAATCTCGATCGCCGTGGCGCGGTCGCCCCGGAGCGCGGCCGCACACATCTCGTGCATCAAGCGCGGCGCGACATTGGCGGTGACAGAGATGGTGCCGTGCGCCCCAAGCAGCATCAATGGCAATGTCGACACATCTTCACCGGAATAAATGGCGAAGTTTTTCGCCGCCCGTTTCAATAAGTCAGCACCGCGCGCCATGCTGGCAGTGGCATCCTTGATGCCGACGATATTGGGAATCTCTGCCAGCCTGAGCGTGGTGTCGTTGCTGAGATCGGCCACTGTGCGGCCTGGCACATTGTACAAAATAACGGGCAAATCAGTCGACTCTGCAATCGCCCGGAAATGGCGGTATTGGCCTTCCTGAGTGGGCTTGTTGTAATACGGCACCACTGAAAGTGCGTAATCGGCGCCGGTCAGTTTGGCAAACTCGGTAAGATAAATTGCTTCCTTGGTTGAATTGCCACCGCTACCGGCAATGACCGGCACCCGTTTCGCGGTGTATTCCACCGCAGCACTGATCAAGGTGCGATGTTCATCAAAATCAACCGTCGGTGATTCCCCGGTGGTTCCGACGATAACAATGCCGTCAGTGCCTTCTGCAATATGCCAGTCGATCAATGATTTCAGGCGAACAAAATCTAGCGCACCGTCGGGCAACATAGGGGTGACAATCGCTACAAGGCTTCCAGTCAACATGGTATACGAGACAAATTCACGGCTGATTCGGGCAAGTCGGCATTTTAGCGTATCTAACGTCCAAAAGCCGCAGCGGAAGACGGCTGTGTTACCCGGCGCGCACTGCCGCAATCCGTTGCATCTTTGCCGGTCTCGGTGAATCTACATATATATCCTCAAATGCGATGACCTGTAAATGCCCGCGAACCGTCTCCAGCAGTTCTCCGGGTTGCAGCAGGAAAGTAGGGCGCGAGGGATGGCCGTATTGCTCGTTGCCCGCCGAAAATGTTTCATAAATCAATAGCCCTGCCGGTGCCACGCTGGCGATCAGGGTCGCCATCAACGAGCGGTGCAGGTAATTGGTCGCGATGACGCCCGCGAACGTTTTCCCCAGATACGGCCATGGCTCGACTTCAAGATCGGCTTGGCGAAAATGCACCGCCGCGGGCGCGTTGACGACTCCGCCCACGTCGCGATCCACTGCATCCACCTCATGGCCGATTGATGCAAAAAAACGCGCGTGCCTTCCTGAGCCGCAGGCGACATCCAGCACCCGCCCACCCTCAGCCACCAGCGGTGAGAAGCGGACCACCCAAGGCGAAGGGGCAGGTTCAGGATCGGCGGGGTTACCGGTGAACGTCATGTGCCAATCATAAGCGAGGCTCTGCGATAATGTCTGCATGACAGCAACTGCTGCAAAAAAAATCAATCGCGCACATTGCGAAGCGCTCGACGCTGACGACTTGTTGCGGGAGCATCGCGAACGTTTTGACCTTCCCGAGCGCACCGTTTATCTGGATGGCAATTCACTGGGCGCGCTGCCGAAAGCTACTGTACAGAAAGTTGCGGGCCTGATGAGCCAACAATGGGGGCAAGCATTGATCGGCTCATGGAACCAGCACGGTTGGATCACGCTACCGCAACGCGTAGGCGCGAAAATTGCCCGGCTGGTGGGAGCGAACGACGATGAGGTGATCGTCGCCGATTCGACATCGGTAAATATTTTCAAGTTACTCGCCGGAGCGCTGGCGATGCCGGAAGTGGCGGACCGACGTCTGATCCTTTCCGAGCGCGGCAATTTTCCGACCGACCTCTATATTGCCGAAGGTTTGAACGCGATGTTGGGCGGAAAGTACACGCTGAAGCTGGTCGAGTCGGCAGAAATTGAACACGCGTTCGACCGTGATGTAGCGGTGGCGCTGCTCACACAGGTCGACTACCGTTCCGGCAGATTGCTGGATATGGCACGCTTGAACCAACGCGCAAAAAAAGCCGGCACGCGCATTCTGTGGGATTTAAGTCACAGCGCCGGTGCGGTGCCTGTGGCACTGACCCAAGACGGCACGGAGCTGGCGGTCGGATGTGGCTACAAATATTTTAACGGCGGGCCCGGTGCACCGGCTTTCTTGTTTTGCGCAAAAGCATTGCAAGGAAATTTTGCCACACCGCTGTCAGGCTGGTTTGGGCACCAGGCACCCTTTTCATTTGCGAGCCGCTACGTACCCGCATCAGGAATCGAGCGTCTGCTATGCGGGACCCCCTCGGTAATTGCGATGGTCGCGTTGGAATGTGGCATTGATACATTCGACGACACCTCGATGGAAGAGGTTCGCAAAAAGTCCCTGGCGCTATCTGCACTATTCCTCGCGCTTATCGATCAGGAGTGTAGCGAGTTTGGCTTCACTTGTGTTTCGCCTGCGGCGGCAGGCGAACGCGGCAGCCAACTCTCGTTTGCCCACGAGCACGCCTATGCAATCATGCAGGCGACAATCGCTGGTGGCGTGATAGGCGATTTTCGGCAGCCAAATTTGATGCGATTCGGTTTCACTCCTCTGTATACGCGCTTCGCAGATTGTTGGGATGCCGTAGCGGTACTGCGCGGCGTGATGTTGGGTGGCAGCTGGCGGGCAGATGCCTATCAGCAACGAAACTACGTAACATGAACACAATCAGAATGAAATCATGACGACACTAGCACCTATTAAAATCGACTTTGATCTGCCGGTATCGCTTCCGCAACGCATGAAAATCACGCCCGGTGAGGCGTGGGCAAAGGTGCTTTCCGAGCCCACGGTTTCCGAACGGATCGACCTGAGAGCCCGCATCAAGCGTTTGCTTAAAGAGCAGAACGCGGTGATGGTCGCGCATTATTATGTGCATCCGGATTTGCAGGATCTGGCTGAAGAAACCGGTGGCTGCGTTTCGGATTCACTCGAAATGGCCCGCTTTGGACGCGATCATCCGGCGCAGACGGTGGTGGTGTGCGGCGTTCGCTTCATGGGCGAGACGGCGAAAATTCTCAATCCGGAAAAACGGGTATTAATGCCGGAACTGGACGCCGAATGTTCACTCGATCTCGGCTGCCCGCCGGATGAATTCACGAAATTCTGTGACCAGCATCCCGACCGCACGGTGGTGGTTTACGCTAACACCAGCGCTGCGGTAAAGGCACGCGCCGACTGGATGGTAACCTCCAGTATTGGGCTCAAGATTGTCGCGCACCTGCACGCCAACGGCGAAAAAATTATCTGGGCACCCGACAAGCATCTGGGCAACTATATCCAGCTTGAAACCGGCGCAGACATGTTGATTTGGCAGGCCTCCTGCATTGTGCATGACGAATTCAAAGCGTTTGAACTGGCGGAATTAAAAAAACAATTTCCCCACGCGGCAGTGCTGGTGCATCCTGAGTCGCCAGCGGCGGTGATCAAACTGGCCGATGTGGTCGGGTCAACGACGCAGATCATCCGTGCCGCACAGACGCTTGCCGCAACCGAATTTATCGTCGCCACCGACAAAGGTATTTTCCACAAGATGAAAGCGGCGGCGCCGGGCAAGATTTTCATCGAGGCCCCCACCGCAGGCAATTCTGCCACTTGTAAAAGCTGTGCGCATTGCCCTTGGATGGCGATGAATGGCCTAGCTAATTTGGCCAGCGTCCTGGCCAGTGGTAACAACGAAGTTATGGTTGACGCGGTCATCGGTCGCCGCGCCAAACTTTCTATCGAACGCATGCTGAATTTTGCCAAGGGTATGGATTTGGCAAAACTGCCCATCAAAAATGCTCCAGGAGACGCCAGCGGCATCGGCCCCGCCTGATATTGCTGACGTCAGTGGCGCGCGGGTCAGTGACAATAGGTAGCAATGCTTTCCTGAGTAATGTGCGGCCGGCTATAGATGCATGCCAGCCGCTGAGTTAGACTTGTCAGCATCACCCCTGCGACCTTATCGTCAAATTAAAACGATGGGTCGTCGCACACCTCAATACGCGATCGGCGCTTAAGATGAGTCAAGACACATTGAACAGCAGCGCCCGCCCGGAAGCAGCCGAGATCGACCCGGCCATTCTTGCCGAGCTCACGCGTGCAATTTTGCCCTTCCTCGGCCCTTACTCCATCACCACCGTGAAGCGCGCCAGTCGCGCCACGACCGATGTTCTGGAAGCCGTGCGAATGGTGGCACAGCACATCGACGATCTCGGCAAACGTGAGCTCTTCATCAAACGCGCGAAGCGGATTCTCAGCGAAATTCTCCCGGAACAACAACGTCCACCGGTAGCCACCCGCCCACCGCAAGTCAACACCGGCGGGCGGCCGGCATCGCCGATAACGCCTGATTTGGTCAAACGTGGCGAGGCCGCGCTCGCACCGATTATCGGCCCACTTGCGGGCGTGCTGGTGCAGCGGTATGCAAAAGCGGCCGAGAATTCGCGGGATTTTTTCGAGCGCCTGGCGGGCCATTTGCGTTCGTCTGAGGAGCGCAGTATTTTTTTCACCAACATCCGCGGCACGGGCAGCACATTTGGCGCGCAAGGCTAAATTGCCGGCCCGGCCCTCTGCCAGCGGGCTAATTGGTCAATATCTTTTTTCAGGGAGTGTCCGCCATGGGCCTGAGGGTTAAATTCAATCTGATGCTGCTCATTGTATTTCTGGCCGGATTCGCTGCCGTCGGGGTAATCGCAAAACGTTATCTTGAACGCCAAGCGCTGGATGATGCCCAGCGGGCGGCACTGGTGGTGCTTGACGCAGCCAGCTTTGCCAAGCTCGATCCGCGTATCGCGTCCGGCCTCGGTTCGAGGCTGGTTGAGATGAAAATTCGCGAGTTCTCACCAGCGGATAATTTAAGCGGCATCGAAGGACAAGTCGCGCAACGCTTGAAATCCAACAGCACCGGTCAGATTTTAGAGGTGATCACCTCGTCTACCGGTGAACGAAGTTTAGCGGTGGCGCGCACCTTCCGCGCGGCCGAAACCGGCGCGATCACCATTCGCTTGGCCAGCATCGGTGTCGCGCCGATCCTTGCCACCGCCAATCTGGCGCTGACGACGCTGATGAGCTCGATCGGTGTGGTCTTTTTTGCGGTGTTTTTTGTGCTTAATTTGATGCTGGACCGGATGATCGTACGGCCGGTCGCGGAAATGGCGCGGCAAGCTGATGCGATATCCATTGGTGACTTTTCGGTTGCTGAATTTACTCCCAAATCGAAGGACGAAATAGGTGTGCTTGGTGTGGCGTTTAATCGCATGCGCCGCAGTACCGAGGAAGCAATCAAATTGTTGAAAAATGCAAATTTTTAAGGATTAATGCAGATTTTTCAGCCATGGTACAAGCTACTGCCACGGTAATGCGTTTGCAAATGGCGAAGCCCGACAAAGATCGCTGCACTGGCAGGCAGCGCCAGCAGCACGCCGAAAAATCCGAACACCTGGCCGAACGCGAGCAATGCGAATAACACCGCCAGCGGATGCAACCCGATGCGATTGCCCACCAGCCAGGGCGTAATGGCGAAGCCTTCGATCAGCTGGCCCGCGGCAAAAACCATCCAAACCAGCGCCACACCGTTGATCGACGGAAACTGCGTGACCGCAGCGACAGTGCCCAGTACCAGACCCATGCCGATACCGAGATAGGGTATGAAGACGAGTAAGCCCGTAATCAGCCCAACCGGTAGTGCAAAGTTAAGCCCAACCAGCCACAGGCCCACCACGTAATACAGCGCCATGATGAGCATTACCGAAAGCTGACCACGCAGAAACTCGGATAACACCGCATCGATCTCGCGGGCAAGGGTGCTAACGGTGGGGTGCAAACGCCGCGGTATGGTATCGTCAACGTAAGCGACGATCATGTCCCAGTCGCGCAGCATGTAGAAAAGCAGTACCGGGATCAGCAGTAAGTTAATTAAAAATACCATCACGGCCAGCCCGCCGATGCCGACCGAAGAAAATACCTTTTTCGCGATTCCCGATGCATCCGCCATGTTGTCGGCAATAAACTGCCGGAACGAGGAAGGATCGAACGTAATTGCAACGCCCGCCTTTTCATTAATCCACGGAATCAAGCTGGTTTTCAGTTTTTCGACGAAGCCGGGAAATTCCTGGGTCAATTGTGCGATCTCTTTTCCAAATAACGGCAACACGATCACCAGCAGCAACATTAGCGCGAGCAGCAATAGCAACACGGCGATAGCCGTACCCGCGCCGCGTGACAAGCCGCGCACGACCAGCTTATCGACCAGCGGATCAAAGATATAGGCGAGGATCGCTGCGGCCAGGAACGGCGCGAGGATGGGCGAGAGCAACCACAGCAACCCGCCGAAAGCCAGCAAAATTACGCCGAGCAGTGCTGAATTCCAATCGAGCCAGCGCTGTACCGGGGTCACACGCTTGGCGCGTAATCTTTCGAGGAACGCGGGCGTGCCGCCGGCGCGAGTAACAGAGGGACGATGAGAGGGCATTTCCAGTAAAATCCCGAAGGTTGTATACCCTATCGTAACCCAGTAACCCATAATCTGCGCTCGCCCACCCTGCGGTGCGCGCCACTTGGCCATGACAAACCCGCCTATCCCCCTGACCTATAAAGAAGCCGGTGTCGACATTGATGCCGGTGATCAACTCGTCGAAAATATCAAACCGTTCGCCAAACGCACCATGCGTCCGGAAGTACTCGGCGGCATCGGCGGCTTCGGTGCGCTGGTCGAGGTGTCAAAAAAATTCAGGAACCCGGTGATGGTCTCGGGCACCGATGGCGTCGGCACTAAACTCAAACTGGCATTTCACTTGAACAAGCACGACACGGTAGGCCAGGACCTGGTGGCGATGAGTGTGAACGACATTCTGGTGCAGGGTGCAGAACCGATTTTCTTTCTGGATTATTTTGCCTGCGGCAAATTGGACGTGGCAATTGCGACCGATGTGGTTAAAGGCATTGCCTATGGCTGCGAGTTGGCGGGGTGCGCGTTGATCGGCGG
>JAYVKG010000309.1:0-3551 GCA_043768625.1 Betaproteobacteria bacterium | reverse complement strand
TCAACATCTCGACGGCATTGAATGGCGCGGTGCCCGCAGGCTTTTGTTCGCCCACTTGGGAGTCAAGCCGTAAATTCAATCTCAGTATTGCCCCGTCGGGTCCGCGAAAAATCGCCACTGCACAGTGTGATGGAATCGATTTCCAATGCTGTAAATAGGCAAAATAATCGGCAAACGCCGCCCCTTTTTCTGCCTGTCCCGCAATCAGTTTCGATTCGACGACGGCGTGCTGATACAGGTATTGGCGCACCCGGCCAAGTAACCCGGCATCTTCAGAAAATCGGGCAATCAATATCTGTCTGGCACCTTCCAGGGCGTTTTTCACGTCGCCAGCGGCGGTATCTTGCCCGACTGTTTCGGCTCGATCGATAAACATTTTTCGGCTTCCACCTCGGGTACCAGCAAAGAATTTGCCAGCAACGCGTCTACCAATGATTCCAGCCCTGCTTCCCTAGCGATCATCGCTTTGGCGCGGCATTTGAGTTCGTAAGGCGAATATAAATTGCCCAGTGTGGTTTTTATCTTTGCTGCAAAGAACGCTGGCTTTTCAACCGTCAGTTAGTTTGCCCTGTGCGGAAATACTCTCAAGAATCGTCTGGCGACGCGTTTCCAGTTCGCGCAAATAACATAGCCGTTCCTCGCGCAAGCGAAGCTATACATCATCCAGCCCGCCAGTTGCTTCTTTGCGGTAGCGGGCGATGATAGGTACAGTAGCAGCCTCATCCAGCAACGCCAGGCCGGTGGCAACCTGCATGAATTTGACAGCGATTTCTTTGCTTAGGGGCAATTCGATGGAATTAAGCACGGAACCCAGTCTTTGGGCGAAATGGAATCGCGAATTCGACGCCTCCGCCGCCTGTTAATATTGATTGGTATTGAATGCACGTTACGAATGCATTTGCGGAGCGCATTATCATTTCAATTAACGACAAGAACAGTCCTCAACATGGTGCCAAACCCTGACTCGTCAAATTCCCTGCAGACACTGTTACAGCGTATGCAGTATTGCGCTGACCCGCTGGCCGACACCACGATCGAAACCATTGTCGGACCATGGATTGGCTTGCCAGATGCAACCGTCGCGCATTCACTGGAGGCTGCCAGCTGGCAGGCGCTGCTGGCACAATGGGCACCGCAATGGCAGAGGCTGGCCACCGTAACGCAAACGTTTGCGCATTGGACAGACAACCGCAGCATTACAAATTGGCGGGCATCGGGCGCGGGCCTGCCCGCGGAAATCGGCTTGCCGCTGGAGCAATACCTTCACGCCGCGAGCGACCTGCCGCCCTGGACTGATCGCGATAAGCTCGAACGCGCGGAAACACTCTTCATGGATTATGGCGCGCTATCGGTAACGCTGCTGTTTTGTTCCAGTTTGCCGGAATGTTATGTCATTCCCGATTTGGCAGCGGTTTTACAAACCACCGGGCAGTTGGAGATGCACACCGACTACCGGATTCGCGCGACCGGCGCGATGATTTTTCCGGTGATGATGGCAGGCGGGCTGACGGCACCTGATGGCGGTGGCATCGCGCAAGTATTGAAAGTGCGCTTGATCCACGCCACCATTCGCAACCTGATTTTGCGCGGCAGCCCACAGGTGGCGGTAACGTCCCTGGGCGGGACCCAGAGCACGCCAGCCGCCAGATTCACCTGCATCGTGCCGCCATTGCCCGGCGCGGCATCGAACAATATGCAGCAGACCCTGTTCGCACACGGCTGGAAAACCGGCGAGGATGGCTTGCCCTGCAATCAGGAAGAACTGGCCTACACGCTGTTGACCTTTAGTTACGTTTTTTTACGCAGCATGCGCAAACTCGGCCTCGCACTGCCGGCCGAGGACGAGGAGGCGTATTTGCATGTGTGGAACGTGACGGGCCATGTACTGGGCATTGCGCGCGAACTGATGGCCGACACGATGGAAGAAGCCGAAACAATGTTTACCTGCATGCAGGCCCGGGGACGAGCTGACCGTCTTGCCCGACCTGAACTATTGGATCCGCGACCAGTGTTGGGGCAGGCGCTGATGAAAGCAATGGCTGATATTATTCCGTTCAGGTTATTGAAATCATTCCCGGTTCTACTGACGCGTTACCTGTGCAACTCGGCCACCTCAAAGGACCTGGGACTGAATGGACCCATGTCATGGTTATCGCAACTGGTTTTTTCCAGCGCGATGTTGCTCACGCGCACAATCGACTGGCTGGTCCGTTTGGCATCTCCGGAATTTTCCATCGCGCGTTTGCTTACCCGGGTGCTGGGCTATCACTTGATGGTCAAGTTGTTGATGGACCAGACACGGCCACTTAAATTGCCCCGGCAATTGCTAAACGACGTCAACACCATGATGGGCCGCTGGAGCAGCGATCCCCAAGCGCCAAAATGGATGAACGCGCTGGAAGACACCGTGACCACCAAGGGAAGCTGGACCGCTTTGCCCAAAACGTGAATTCCGCTTGATGGCCGATCATTCTTCTTGCTTAACCGAGCTGCGGGTGCAACAGTAGTTAATACCGCCCACGCGCTTGAATAACCTAAACTCAAAAATTAATTCGCCAACCTTTTGATTCGATGACGCGTTTTTTCGATCTCATGTCTGCCTTGCGTTTTGTTGCCGGCGTGCTGTTAGCTGCGCTCGGCCTGCTGAGTCTAGCCGGCCCGGCCGCCGCGCAGCCGACCCTGCTGCTCGGTGACCCGGAGGCAATCGTTGACGTATGGCCAGCGATCACGATTCTGGCCGATCCCGGGGGCAAGCTCACGCTGGACGAGGTGTTGGCGGTACCGGCGAGATTTGCCGCGCCCCGGTCGGCATACGCCACCCTCGGTCTGCGCCAAAAAGTCGTTTGGCTGCGCGCATCCGTGCTGGTGCCTCCCTCAGAGTCATCATCAACGGTGGCGCAAACCGGCGGCCGCTGGATTCTGGATATCGATTACAGCCTGCTAAATCACGTGGATGTTTATGTCGTTACCAATCGGGGGGTACTGCAGCACGCCGTGCTGGGCAATTTGCAACCAAATTCGCAACGGCCCATTCGCGGTCGGTCGCCGGCGGTGGCATTGCTGCTACCACCGGGCGAGGAAAGCACGCTGTTGCTCCGCGTGGAATCAATCGGCGCCATGATTCTTCCCATCACGCTAAGTAAAATTTCCGCCTTTCACCACCGCGCCATTAATGAACAAATGCTGCAAGGCATATTGGCGAGTTTGGGGGTGTTTTTATTGCTGTTCAGTCTGCTGAAATGGATCAGCCTGCGCGAATACTTGTACGTCAAATATTCTCTGCTGATTGTCGCCAGCGTGCTGTTTTCGGTCCATTTCTTCGGTATCGGCGGGATGTATCTGTGGACCAATAATCTGTGGATTGAAACGCATATGGCAGGCATTACCGCGCTCATGGCCGCCTGCGGGACCGCGCTATTCATTGAAGACGTGCTTCGGCAGGACCTGAACCGCCTGTTGCGGGTGACGTTTAAAATCCTCGCCGGCGTATTGGCGATCGCGGCAGTCGCCCACGCATTTGACTGGATTGACATTTACGGCGTGAGCGTTTT
>JAYVKG010000308.1:0-6365 GCA_043768625.1 Betaproteobacteria bacterium | reverse complement strand
CAGCAATGTTTTCAAACGATCCAGATCCAAAGCCGAGCTCACCCACTCCAAAATGATGGATGCGGGCAGGTTGAAGGGGGTGTAGCTGATGCTGCGCGCGACACTGTTGTCGCCATTCCTGATCTGTTCGAGGTTGCCGTTCAGATCGTAAAAATAGTTGCGGCTCTGTGCGGCAGCGACCGCGTGCGGGCCGGCGTTGTTGGTGCGGGTGGTGGTGCCGTAGGTGATGGATCCGACGGCGCCGGTCGCGCCGGTTTTGGTGACGAGGTTGCCATCAACGCTGTAGGCGAAATTGGCGGTGGCGGCACAGTCGAGTGCGACGCTGCTCACCGCCGCATGAGTGACGCGATTGAGGTTGTCGTAGCAGAATCGCTCCGGGTCTTGCGCGGCGCCACCGACAAGCTGCTGGTTTCGCGAAGTGACGTTGCCGATCTTGTCGTAGGTGTAGGTGCTGGTATTGAGGAGTGCGGATTGTGAAGTCTTCAGGCGGACCACAGAGAGGTGACCAAGAGTGTCAGCGTCTTTTTCGTACGGGGCTGCACCGTTGGTACCGCTGGAGAGGCTACCGTCGTCATAGCGGGCGGCTGCAGTCCAATACGGGTTAGGCACGCCGGGCCTTTGCACCTTGTCCGCGAAACCATAAAGGTTGTACGTGGTGATCAAACCGAGCGGCTGCTCGCCAGGCTGCGTGGCGGGATAACCCACGTAGCTCATTTGACCTTTCGTGTTGTAGAGCGTCGTCCGAATGAAGATCTGGTTATCGATGGTGGATTTGACTTGCTGCGGGCGGGCTTGCGCGTCGTATACGTACTCGTGTGTGATCGAGCCGGTATTGGTGCTGCAAAGCTTGCCGATGCCTTTGGTGCAACCGTCGTAGTTCCAGATGCTGCTGATGCCTTGCTCATCGCGCCCGATCATGCGACCGGCAGCATCGTATTGTTGGTTGACAAACTGTGATTTACGGTCAGCTTGCGTGATTAATTCTCCGGCACCGTTGTAGACGTAGGTGTAGTTGCCGGCGATATTCGCATTGGTGGCGGTGACCTTGCGACCGCGTTTGTCGTAGGTCATCGTTTCCGAAATTGCACCGGGCCCGGACACTTGTGCGAGATTGCCGATGGGGTCGTAGCCGTAGGTGGTGACCTGAGCGGCGTTATCGATGATCTTTGCGGTACGACCCTGGCTATCGGTGTATTTGGTGACCGTGTGGTTAACGGTATCGGTGACGGATTGCGTAACGGCAACCGTTGCGTAGGTACGATTGCCCTCGGCAACGACGTTATGAACCGTGGTGGTGCTCGTTTGTGTTGCGCCGTTCGGTGCATTTTGGCCAGCGCGCACCACTTCTGCAATCGGTCGGCCGAGCGCGTCGTAAGCAATCGTCGTGGTGAGGTAGTTACTGACACCACCCACACCCCCGCGCGGCCCGCTAATCCATGCCTTGCGCCCGTAGTCGTCATAGGCGCTCGCGCTGATGGCTTCGCCGCCGCCAAACGTGCGGCTGGCACCCGATATTTCGCGGCCAAGGGTATCAAAGGTGGTTCGCGAATAACCGCCCGTGTGGGAGCGGTTTTCTACGGTGTAGCCCGTGCCGGCGGTGACACCGACCGGCGTGTAGGTGGTCGTCGCAAACGCAAGCGCGTTTCCAGCGCTGTCGTAGAGCGCGTCGGCGACCTTACGGCCGAATCCGTCGAATGAGGGTGCAGTCCTAATCCCGTTAGGGTCGACCGATTCGGTCATATTGCCGAAGGTGCGCTCGTAGCCTCGCGTTTCGACATGGCCAGGCAATGCACCTTCAACACGCGTCGGGAATCTGCCATCGATTACGCAGGAGCTGCTAGCTCTGGTGTCGGCGGTGCAATATTTGGTACGCGTTGTACGGGTCGTGCCGGCAACGCCTCCGCCAATCGGCTTGTCGGCGAATTTCACATCGGTCTGCGTGATATTGCCGTAGGCGTCGTAGGCATAACTTTTCGTGAGCCACAAGCTGGATCCCGCCGCTTCATTTTCGTCGGGCTCGACTTTCTCGACGGTGAGTTGGCCGGTTGTCGGATCGTATACGAAGCTGGATTTACGCGTGGTCGTGGTGTTGCCGGGCATCGTATGGGTGACGCTGGCTGTTTGCAGGCGACCGATGATCCAGTTGGCGGTATCGGCTTGGTAATACGCGCTACTCGTATCCTTGCCGTAACCGTCTGGCTGACCGGTGGCCGGGTCTATGGTCTGCACCTTGATAGCTTGCACGTTGCCGTAATCATCAATATTGGCGAGTGACGTCGTGGTGACTGTGGTCGGGAGTGATTGTGTGGTGGCTCCATTAAAATTCCAGCTGCGCTCCGTGGTGCTGGTTAAATGTACTTGATAGACGTTGTTGCTTTGCGAATTCCCTTTGGCCTCGTAATTGTTGATAGCCTCATTCACTAGGAAACCCCCGACATACTTGCGCACCGAGGCGATACGACCAGCGCGCCACCAGACATCGTTGTAGTACGCCATCTCTGTGCGCACAATCGCCGCGCCATTGCTGTGCGAGACGTTTTTCTTGCCGAACCCAAGCAAGCCGCGACCATCTGTTTGCGCGAGCAGAGACTCGTAGGAGTACGTTGTGTCAAACGTGTCAAACGTCCCACCATTACCATGACTTGACATGGTTTTTTTCACGACATACATCGGTGACTGAATATCGATTTTTTCGGCAGTCGCCGACGTGCCCTTCGTGTATACACTGCTGTCGGTTAGTGGCGCATACTCAATATTGGTATAGGCCTGCATGCCGTTGGTGACGCGTGTCATCAGGTCGGGTACAGAACCGGCCGATAAAGAAACCACGTTTGCAGCCTGACTGGAGTTCGAGGAAACAAAGTCGGTCTTGCCGTCGCCATTAAAATCGTATGTGACGTTCTTTTCGGTGTTTGCATTAGTCGCCAGCACTTCATCAGAGGGCGATACAAAGGTAATGGCATTGCCCGCGCCCGGCATCGACAAAAACACGCGCCAGGTAACTCTGTCATTCACGTTGTAACACGGCTCATTTGGAATCGGCGGAAAGGGACACGTCTCCGGCGTCTTGCGGGATATCAGATCCGCGCGACCGTCGCCGTTAAAGTCGCCGACCGCATACGAACTCGGCGGGTATTCCCCTGCAATGGCGCTGAAAGTCGTCACCACGCGCGCCGCGACCGTATTAAAACCGGACGCGATTCCAAGATGCAGATCCCACTGATATTGGAACGTGCTCGTATTTGGCCCTCGGTAAATCAACAAATCAATTTTGCCGTCGCCGTTGAAATCGCCAAAATAGAAAATGTCGGAAGTGGGTCGTGCAATGCTGGGGTACGCTGTGCAGGACAGTGCAGTCGCGGAAGTATTCGTAATGCATGCTTTAAATAAGCCCGAATTAAGATTCGGATTAAACACGACAAAGTCTGCCCGTCCGTCGCCGTTGAGATCCATCGGCGTGACGACCGAACCATCGGGTCCTGCTACTTCCCCACTAGTTGCATAAATGTCGCGATTCTCATAGCCATTGGCACGCCAGAGCAACGCTTGAATGTGGCCTGTCCCAGATCCACCGTAGCGACGGACTAAATCAGAGCGACCGTCACCATCTACATCCGCAACAACGAAGTCAGAAAATGTATTAAGGTCGGCACCAGTGCCATTCACCTGTGTAACAGCGCCTGAACCACTACCCAAAAAATCGTTTTGTCCCGCGCTCCAGGTAAACGATGTCACAGGCAAACAAACTCCATTCGCCGCGCACTCCTGAACTGAATTCAGGAGGCTGCGCCCGGTTGCAGATTGCGTGCCATAGGCAAGCTCATAGCGCTTCACAAGGCTGCCGCACGTGGTGCCCTGACCCAGTGTTGCAGACTACATACGGATAGTCGAGAACGATGCCCTGCTGAGTCGTAAACAACTGACGTGTGCCGTCGACATATGTCTTGAGTGATTTTAGCCGTTTGGATATCAGCGCCTGTCCCGCGCCCGCATCGAAGATCACATGTCGATCACTCGGAGGACGATTCTCATACTCGAGCACGACGCGATTGACCTGCGTGATCGCGGTTTCCTGCGATTGATTCATCGTGTAGGTAATTTGCACGGGATAAAGCTCTGTTCCCGCGTATGCGCCCTGAGTAGTCGGGCCTGACGTCGCGCTTGCGACAAGGGGCTGACGGATTGGCGCGGATCCTGTGCTCTGGCTACCAGCGTAGTCGATCACGTAGTAATTGCCATTGCGATCCGCAACGCGATCAAGTGGCCATACTTTTATCGTGTTGCCTGCGGTGCCTTGTCCAAACCCTGAGTTTTTGGCCCACCATCTGAGGCCGTACTGCAAAATCTGGCCTGCTTTGGTGTAAACCTTGAAGTTCATAGGCCCGAGGATCACTGACGCTGAATTCTGCTGATAGCTTTCAATCCGATCAAACCGATCAATTTCTGTCCGGTATTGAGTGATCGTAATTGCCCCAAATTCTGCATCTGTACCAGCAGCGGGCGTTCCTACACTGATCAGGCGCTGACCATCGAGGCAGAAGGCGTCGTTGGTGATGTCGTTGTCGTAGTTCACTCCTGCCTTCGCACCATCTTGTGCGATTGTTTTCGGACAACGCGTGATCGCTGACAGACCCGAGAGCGCCCAACCGACACCCAGATGCCCATTGCCACTTTGGCTGTTGTAGCTGAGCGCCAAGCTTGGCTGCATACCCGCGATGCCAGGCGGAACGGAGATTGGAATCGAATACGCTGCCGCACCCGAGTCGCTCACATTGAAGCTACCGGCTATCGCGCCGGCGTTGCTGGTTCCGGGTATTGCCAAAGCTTGCGCTGCGGGCGCTTCTGTCACAAGTACGGTGGCGTAGGCCGCCGCGCTACCCACCAACGCCTTAACTACGTACACACCGATTTGTGACGGAGTCCAACTAATCGAATACGCACCATTGGTCGGAGTAGCCAAGCCGAGCGATACGCCATCATTAGTTAAAAAAACCGTTGAATTGCCGGAACCGCCAGTGACCGTCCCGCTAAATGTGATGGGCGAGCCCCGTGTGCTGGTGGCCGGGGCGGTAACCGTAATGCCTAGTGGCGGAGCAGTCACCGTCACGTTCGTCGAAGCGGGTGCAGACCAAATATTATTTTTCCCCGCCCTCACAGAATAAGTGGCGGGTCCGGGCGTACTTGGTGCGACAAGTGGAAGTGTCGCCGTGGCGGTGGTGGCGATGACTACTGTGTCAAGCTTCCATTCATAGGTCGTTGGGATTTTCGTACACGTTGCTGTGAGCGTAAAATTCGACTGCGTTTGCACCGATATAGGCGAAGCAACGATTGCAGTACAAGCCGGTCGGATCGCTTCGATCAGCGCAGGGAGAAAAAAACCATCGTCGTCATCCGGCGGTGGCGTTTGCGTGATGGCTGCCAATGGCATCAACGCAACCAATGCAATGAGTAGGCCCCTTATCAATGACCGGTTTTTGTTTTGCATACGACTCCCTTATTTACAGCTCGCCAAAATTACTTGGCATCGTCATCGTATTAGCTGCGCACGCCATGGAGATGCGCAGTTTTCTCAAATTGTGACGTTTAAACCGTTGGGGCGATTAATGCCGTGTACAGCTTAATTTTTTTGCTTTTATTAATTTTTGTTTATTTTAATTTTTATTTATTTTAATTTTTGTTTATCTTAATCCTCTAAAAATTAAAATACAACTTACAAATATTCGTAACTTTTAATAACGAGAAACATGGATCTTCAATTAACGCAGTTTTAGCACCAAACCGCAGCTGACTATTGGCCAACAGTGGCGGGCACCGTGTATATGTTGCGGCGTGCGAAATGGCGGAAAAAATTTTCTCTGTCATTTCAAACCTGGCTCTATCGGGTGAGAAGTCTGCTTTTTATTGCGCGTCTTTGTTTCACGACGAGCCCCACACACTCGGTCGTTACCGCGAACAACCGCAAGGGTTGCAATTGATGGGAATGATGCAAAATTTCTATAGCGCTTTGCCAGTATTGGAAACATCAATAGGACTCAAAGCAACAGCATATTTCTCGCGTTGCTCGAAACGACACGGTTATTTTTTCGGCCTTGCTTTTGCGACGATGTCGCGCTTTTTCAGCTGTGGCACCGCCTCAATGAATCCAGCAGTCATCCGCGCAGCGAGTAGTGATTTGCCGCATCGATATGTGTAGATCAAGCACCGGCGCGCCTCCCGGCGGCATTACGTCCAGAACGCCGCGCCAGATAAAGAATTTGACACCCTAAGCGCGCGCCAGCGGGGGATTCTTCGCGAAATAGCGCCTGATGCCGTCGGCTATTGCCCCTGCCATCTTGTTTTGGTGGGCCGGGTCGCGCAATTTATTT
>JAYVKG010000307.1:0-4191 GCA_043768625.1 Betaproteobacteria bacterium | reverse complement strand
ATGATGCGTTGGTTAAGCGTGCTGACGGCGGGCCTCAGCGTATTGACCATCATGATTATCATTGAGCCGTTCGATCCACAGGTTGCCATGCAGGAATCTGAATACGTCTCCGTTGGCTTGATTACGACGTGGATTGTGACGCTGGCCCCGCTATTGGCAGTACTGCTTTTTCCCAGCGCTGCCTGGCGCAGTCGGGCCAATATGCTGTTGGCACTCGCGATTCCGTGCTTGCTGGTCTCCGCCTGGCTGTCGGGCAACCGAACAGTGTGGGTCTGCTTTGCCGGCATGCTGCTGGTCGCAATGATATTTGCCACCCAGGGCCGCGTCGTCACGCGCACGCACTGGGCCAGAATGGCGGGTGCAATTGGACTACTGGCGGTGCTGGTGACGTTACTGGTCGCGGCGATGCAGTTCCGTGCGCAAACCCAAGCACCTGCGGGGACCGGGCCGCTGACTTTTCTGCTGCACGACAATCGCGCGCCGATTTTGCGCGTAGCGGTCGAAATCATCAGCGAACACCCGTGGCTCGGCGTGGGCTATGCGAATCCCGATCTTGAGGCCGCGTTTGCAGTGCGCTTTGAAGCGCCGTGGCTAAAGAATTACGTTCAACATGCGCACAACGTGGTGCTTGATCACATGTTGCAAATGGGCGTGACAGGTGCGATCGTGATTATCGTGTTGTTCGCGGCGTTGGCGTGGACATTCATTACACAAATACCGCGGGGGGGACTGGCGCGGCTCGCCGGTCTATGTGGTGTTGCCCTGGTGGCGGGCGTATTCTTGCGCAATATGACGGACGATTTTTTCTCACGGCATTCAGTGCAATTTTTTGGCGCAGCGGTCGGCATGCTGTTCGGCTTGGCCACATATCGCGACCGGGCGCCAGCATTGGCCCAGCTGCCAGCAGCATTTAAGCCTGAGACGTCCGTGGGTGCCAGAGTTGACAGTTAGCGGTGCTTGCTATAAAAACGCGCCGCAGATCGTATGAAAAACAAACGATGCCGCCAGCCCTTCTTTGCCGCATTTCCACCGGCATGCACAATCCGCACATCCGGCACGCGGCTGATGCTGGAAAATTTCGCGATGCGGTAACTAAGATCGAAATCTTCGAAATATAAAAAAAATGCCGGGTCGAATCCTTTTGTCTGCTCCAGAGCGGTACGGCGAATCAACATAAAACAGCCACCGGCAATCTGCACATTACCCAAACCTGCATCGTAGGGTGTCTCCTTGCGTTCATAGGCATCGAGCCGCAGACGAAAACGGCGCTTAAGCCAAACAGGGGCGAAACCGCGCAACAGCAGTGTAAATAATTCCGGGAATCGTTTGGCCAGGTACAGTGCTTTTCCATCTGGTGCGGTTGCCACTGGTGACACCATCGCGCACGCAGGATTTTGTTGCAGAAACCTCAGCGCATTGGTGATGGCGTCGTCAGCGATCTTCACATCAGGATTAAGCACGAGGTGAAAATCACAAGCAATGCAGTGCGCGATGGCAAGGTTGTTGCCGCGACCGTAACCGATGTTGCCATGGCCTGCCACGCTGATGGTCTTTACCCAGCCCAATTCTCTGCAAAGTCTGTCCAGATCAGCGCTGAACGGTGAGATGGCGGAAGCAGACTGATTGTCGACCAGACAAATTTTTGCGCTCCGCACTGCCCCTGCGTGCCGGGCATGGGCAAGTGCCGCGACTAATGTTTCCAACGTCGCCTTCAGCCATAGCGCATCGGGGAAATAGACAACGATGGAAATGGCTAACGTGACGCCGGTGGCGTCAGACATTTTCAAATTGAAGGCGATGCAGGCTGGCGTAAACGCCGCCTTTGGCCGACAGTTCGGCATGGGTACCCGTCTCAAGAATCTTGCCGTGACCCATGACCACGATACGGTGCGCGTTTTCAATCGTTGAGAGCCGGTGGGCAACGACGATGGTGGTGCGTCCTCGCATCAACGTCTGCAACGCTGCCTGCACCTGACGTTCGGATTCGCTATCGAGCGCGGAAGTGGCCTCGTCAAGTAACAGAATTGGTGCGTTTTTGATCAGTGCGCGGGCAATGGCAAGCCGTTGCCGCTGCCCGCCTGACAGCAGTGCACCATTTTCACCGATGAGGTTGCCGAAGCCCAGCGGCAACGCGTTGATGAAATCAAGGCAGTGCGCCGCAACCGCGGCGGCCTCAATTTCCGCTGCTGTGGATGTACCTTGCTTGCCATACGCAATATTTGCCGAAACGGTGTCATTGAACAGCACCACATCCTGACTCACCAATGCGATCTGCTGTCGCAGATCGGCGAGCTTGATGTCATCGAGTGCATGGCCGTCGAGCGTGATGCGACCGACCGATGGCAAAAAGAAGCGGGGTATCAGATTGATGAGGCTGGTTTTCCCCCCGCCAGAAGCGCCCACCAACGCAATGGTCTCGCCCGGCTGAATGTCGAGCGACACGTCGTCCAGTGCCTTGGCAGGCTGGTTGGTGTATTGCAGGCTCACATGATCAAACCGCAAACGTCCTTCCGCACGCACCATCTTAATTCGTCCGTGATCCCGCTCCGGGGCCGCATCGATCAAGCCAAACACACTTTCAGCCGCAACCAAGCCGCGCTGTACCTGCTCGTTCACACTCGAGAGCCCTTTGATCTGCGGCACCAGACCGGCAGCCGAAATGACATAAGCCACAAATTCCGAGACTTCCATGCCGGTGCCGTACTGCGGGCTTGCAGCAAGATAGACGATCAGCGCGATGGCCATCGACACAATGAGGTGGGTAAACGGTGTGGACGCCGCGGCGGCTATTGCGTGGCGCATGGCGTTGCGTCGTATGCGGTTGGCCACATGGTCGAAGCGCCTGGTTTCATAAGCGGCACCGTCAAAAATCTTGATGACCTTTTGGCTGCGAATCGATTCCTCAAGCACATCATTGAGTGCGCCCCACGAGTTCAGGCCTTCGCGGCCGATATCGCGTATGCGTTTGCCAAACACATTGATAATAGCTCCCAGTATGGGCACGGTCGCAAAAATGATGAGGGTGAGTTTCCAGTTGATCAAAAACATCGTCACCAGCAGCACCACCAGCGTCACGCCGCCGCGCACCATGCTGTTGAGCGCCGTGGTCGCCGCCAGTTGCACGCCGTACACGTCGTTAGAGATTTTTGACATGAGGGTGCCGGTGGTGGCTTGGTGAAAGAACGATATGGGCAAGCGGATAAGGCGCTGAAACATTTGATTGCGAAAATCGAGGATGACCTTGTTTCCCACCCACTGCATACCGTAGCCCGACACAAAGTGCGACAAGCCGCTGATGAAAAAAATCAGGACAATGCCCAGCGCGGCCCAGATCGCGTACTGTCCGTTGCCGTTAACAAACAGGGTGCTCAACATGTTTTTCAGGAACCACGCAAACGAACCCTCTGCCAGGCCGCCAATGGCCATCGCCACAATGCTGCCGGCGAACGCCAAACGATAAGGTCTTACATAACCGAGCAGGCGTGAATAATGTTTTTTCTTGTCAGTGGTCATGCTGTGAAATCACCAAAGAAGTCGCCCATGCACATCAACAATCATGCTTCAAAGCGTGCGCCGAAAATAGTCGATAGTCGACTTTAATCCGTCTTCCAGTGACACTTTTGGCTGCCAATGCAACGCGCTTTTGGCAAACGCGATGTCGGGTTGACGCTGCCTTGGGTCATCCTGCGGCAGTGGTTTGAAACAAAGCCTGGATTTGGATTGGGTGAGGGCGATGATGCGCTCGGCTAATTCCAGCATTGTGACTTCCACCGGGTTGCCGATATTTACCGGACCGGTAACGCCGGCGGGCGTTTGCATCATGCGCAACATTGCCTCAATCAAATCGTCGACATAGCAAAAACTGCGCGTTTGCTGGCCGTTGCCATAAATCGTGATGTCATCATTGCGCAGCGCCTGCACAATGAAATTGCTGACCACCCGGCCATCGTTCGGATGCATGCGTGGACCATAAGTATTGAAAATGCGTACTACCTTGATCTGAAGTTGATGCTGCCGGTGGTAGTCGAAGAACAAGGTTTCGGCACAGCGCTTGCCTTCATCGTAACAACTGCGCGGTCCGATCGGGTTCACGCGTCCCCAGTAGTTTTCGGTCTGCGGATGAATCTCCGGGTCGCCGTACACTTCAGAGGTCGAGGCTTGCAGGATGGTTGCACGGGTGCGCTTGGCGAG
>JAYVKG010000306.1:0-1664 GCA_043768625.1 Betaproteobacteria bacterium | reverse complement strand
GCTCTCTTATCCTGTGCATTGGCGCTGCCACTGATTGTACCGAGTGCGACCAGCCCGGCTATAGCCGAGGTGATGATCAGTTTGCTATTCATTTTGCATTCCTTTTCTAATTAATTTGCAGGGTAAGGGTCACCGGCCATGGACCATGCTGCTCCAACGACGGCGGTATGGATATCGTTGACTTGGGCTGGCTGCGCTGGACATTAATATTACGGGCTTCCTGGCAAGTCAGATTCAGGTATTTTACCCATTTACGTCGGTGGTACTTCCGGCAATCGGCCGTCGTTTGCATAAACAGGCGCCAGGCAGCGCAGCAACAAGAGTTGATTGCCGGAGTTTTTGCTGTCAAGGCACATCAACAAATGGCTTTTCAAGTCCTCCGTCTGCGCTGCCGAGACTACTCTATCCTGACGCCGGCTCATCCGTCGCACTGCTTACTTGCAAGACAGATCGATGTTTTCGGAATCCATCATTTGTTTCCCTAAAACCAGTTACGGTCAAGGCAGTAACGTTATGCCATCCTTGCCCGATGCAGCATCACCCGGCAATTGAACGCGGCGATGCCCCCATCCACACAGATTTCATCCGTATCCAACCCCATCACTTCGCGTTTGAAAAATACCCCGGCTTGCCGCGGTCGGCAGTTTATCCATACAACGCTCGAAAACTTCAAAAAACGGTTTCTGTTTGAGCGCACTGTCCGGATTGGCCCAGGCAGATAACCGCGGTTGCCAATGTCCCGTGTCGTCAAAAATATGGTCAAACCAATCCGGATCGCCCGAGTCGTCATTTTTGGACGCGGTGGCCAGATGTGCACGCTCGGCTACCACGCGCCGCTGAAAGTCGATGATTTTGAATTTGAGAACCGAGGTCAGCCACGTGCTTAACGTCGACTGCCCCGAAAAACTATCAATGCCATCCAGCGCCGCCAACAGTGCTTCCTGAACAACCTCTTCGGCCTGCTCAGCGTCGCGCAGCTTCGCGGTGGCGAACCGTAACAGGTAGCCCCGATGGATTTCCACTTCGACAAACAGCGCAGGCTGGTTGACGGCGGCGGTGTTGGTCTTGCTGACGCCCCTAAATGAGATCTCTTGTTCCAAATGCAAGCGTTTAACAATCAGATACGTTGCGTCTTCAGCACTTGAAATGGCGTCGACAGACCCGCAACTATGATGCACTGTAACGACAACCCATCAGGAGCAAACCATGAATACCCTAGTACGCTTGAACAGCCGCTTGGATCCATCCACCCTCGTTTCCCCACATCGCCTCGACGATTTGCTGGCTGGCTTATTTGCGCCGCCTCCCGGCGAAACGCGCAGCGCCGTCGCGCCGATTAAAATTGAAGTGAGCGAGGACGCGGCCAGTTATCGCGTTAGCGCCGTGGTGCCGGGCGTGAAAAAAGATGACATTCATGTCGAGGTAGACAAGAACGAAATCTCGATTGTGGCTGAGATTAAGCGGGAACAAAGCGTCCCGCTGGACGCTGCCAAGGAAGGCGAGCGGGTGCTGCATTCCGAGCGCTTCTACGGCAAGGTTTCCCGCGTTTTCAGCGTGGCGCTTGAGATCGATGAGGCGGCGGTGCAGGCCAAATACGCGGACGGTGTCCTGTCGCTGGTGTTGCCGAAGAAAGCGCCGGTCAGCGCCAAGCGTGTCACGGTTCA
>JAYVKG010000305.1:0-6292 GCA_043768625.1 Betaproteobacteria bacterium | reverse complement strand
GGTCGCAAAAATAACAGCGGGTAAAAAGCCGCTTGGCAACAACCCGGCCGCCAAAAAGCCCGTGGGTTCGCGGCGAAAAGCTGCGGCTGATTGAGGATGAATGCCTCTGCTGCGAAAAATCGGCACACACTAGCACTGGCGGGGCGTTCAGCGGATTTATCTCTGGAAATCCGCGCCAGTGCTAGTGTTTAATAATTTGGGATTGATTCCAGGTGAAGCTGACCATCGTCGCGTTAGGCCACAAAATGCCGGCCTGGGTGCAATCCGGCTTCGAGGAATACAGCAAACGCATGCCACCGGAAGCTCGTATGGAACTGCTGGAGCTGAGGCCGGAAGACCGCGTCGGCAAGTCGACCGACAGCGTACTCAACAGCGAAGCGGCGCGCATCAATACCGCCATTCCCAAACACGCAGAACGCGTGGTCCTTGATGAACGCGGCTCTTTGTTCACAACTCGTGATATGGCGGGGATGCTGACAACCTGGATGCGCGAAGGTGTCAGCCCTTGCTTCATTATCGGCAGCGCTGACGGATTGGCGACATCAGTCAAGCAATCTTCGGCGCGGCAGTTGTGCCTGTCCGCCTGTACACTGCCTCATGGCCTGGTGCGGATATTATTGGCAGAGCAACTTTATCGTGCGTGGTCATTGACGCAAAACCATCCCTATCATCGCGATTGACTATTCATCATTCACATGCCTCAGCCAACCAACATCATTTATCTGGCATCAAAAAGCCCGCGCCGCCGCGAACTGCTGAAGCAGATTGGCATCCAGTTTGAATTGTTGATGATGCGCGAGCAATCACCGCGTGGCGATGTGGACGAGGCACCCCTGGCCAACGAAGCAGCGTACGATTACGTTGAGCGCATCGTGCTGCTCAAGGCGGAAATTGCCACGAAAGCCATGCGCGAACGCCGATTGCCGTCGCGACTGATCCTGACCGCCGACACCACGGTCACCATCGACGGCGAGGTGCTGGGAAAGCCGGTGGACCGCGACGACGCGGTACGCATGTTAAAGCGGCTCAGCGGAAAATCCCATCAAGTACTCACGGCCATTGCGGTGGCGTCCGATAAAGATAAAAAACACGTGGTCACGGCCAGCATTGTTACGTTTTCCGACTTGTCTGATGACGAAATCAGACGCTACGTTGATTCAGGCGAACCAATGGACAAGGCTGGCGGTTACGCTGTGCAGGGCATTGCGGCCAAGTTCATCTCGACCATCAACGGCAGCTATTCTGGCGTCATGGGTCTGCCTCTTTACGACACGACGACACTACTGCGACAATGTGGCCTGCATGTTTGAAACGCGGTGGGCATATTAATGCATCCCTCGCGCGGCAATAATATTTCCATGGTCGTCCGAGATGAATGAGCAAATACTGATCAATGTGTCTCCGCAGGAAACGCGCGTCGCCATCTTGGAACAGGGCGCGGTGCAGGAGTTGCTGGTGGAACGAGGTTCCAATCGCGGTTTGGTGGGCAATATTTATCTGGGGCGGGTCGGACGTGTGCTGCCTGGCATGCAGTCGGCCTTCATCGAAATCGGCTTAACGCGCGCGGCATTTTTGCATGTTGCCGATATCTGGGCTTCCAACAAGAGCGCAGAACAAAAGCCGATAGAAAAATTGCTGCAGGACGGCCAGACGCTCATTGTGCAGGTGATCAAGGATCCGATCGGCAGTAAGGGCGCGCGTCTATCCACGCAGATTTCCATTGCCGGGCGTCTGCTGGTGTATCTGCCGGGGGATCAGCACATCGGCATTTCTCAGCGCATTGAAGATGAGGTTGAGCGCGAACATCTGCGGGAAAAAGTTCATAGTTTAATGCCGACTGGCGAGACCGGTGGGTTCATTGTCCGCACGGTTGCTGAAACCGCAACGGACGAAGAACTCACAGCCGACATTGAATACCTGATTAAACTTTGGCGCGGCATCGCCACAACCGCCAAAACTGCACCACCGCAGATGTTGCTCTATCAGGATCTGGATTTATCGCTGCGCGTATTGCGTGATCTCGTCACCCGCGAGACCGAACGAATCGTGGTGGACTCACGCGAGACGCACGCGCGTATGCAGGATTTTGCCGAGCGCTACACCAGACAGTCGCTGGCGGTCCTCGAGCAATACGGCGGCGAGCGTCCCTTATTCGACCTGTTCGGCGTCGAGGATGAAATCGAACGAGGGCTAAAGCGTCGAGTCGATTTAAAGTCGGGTGGCTATGTCATTATTGATCAGACCGAGGCGCTGGTCACGGTTGACGTGAATACGGGCGCGTTTGTGTCGGGACGCAGTTTTGACGACACTATTTTCAAAACCAATCTTGAAGCCACGCAGGCGATTGCGCGGCAGTTGCGATTGCGCAATCTTGGCGGCATCATTATTGTCGATTTTATTGATATGGACAGCGACGAACACCAAGGCGCGGTACTCGCCGAATTCAGGAAAGCACTTTCGCGAGATCGGACCCGTGTGACGGTGAATGGCTTCACCCAACTTGGTTTGGTTGAAATGACGCGAAAGCGCACGCGTGAAAGTCTGGCACATGTGCTGTGCGAACCCTGCCACACCTGCACAGGCCGCGGCGAAATAAAATCGGCACAGACGGTGTGCTATGAAATTTTGCGGGAAATTATGCGCTCGGCGCGCCAGTTTGATGCGAAAGAATTCCGCATTCTGGCTTCGCAGTCGGTAATTGATCGTTTCCTCGATGAAGAATCGCAGGGAATTACCATGCTTGAAGATTTCATCAAAAAACCGATCTCGCTCTCGGTAGAAACTGCCTATACCCAGGAACAATTCGACGTGATTCTGGTTTGACAGTCCGGTAGAAATGCAACTGTCTGTTTGACGCTACGCGTTAAGATCGAGCTTGAGTGTAGTGAGAAACTCCACCGGGGTCCCTTTGGACGAGAGCCTGTCGGCCGCGTCAGATTGGGTGGGCACCGCCACCATTTTCTGCGTTGTCAGCGAATCAAATTCGGGCGCCTGCGTTGCGGGTAAAGGGACAGGCGGTGCAGGCGGTGCAAGCGCTGGCGAGGGACCTATATCGCGAACCTGCGCGATCAGCTGGGTAATCATGGCGACTTGTTGTTCGAGCGCCTGCCGTTGCTTATGTAGTGCGGCAACCTCTTCATCCATCGCGCCGCTGCGACCATTGATCTTCGCCAGGGAATCCAGCCGCGCCTGTAGTTGCGCTTTGTGGTCGCGGATCTGGGTCTCCAGCGGCAGGGGCACCGCTGTGAGCCATCGGTCGGTATTGGCGCGAGCATCGTTAAAAATTACCCGCGCTTGCCCAACCAGCATGCGCCAAAAGCGTTTCACCATGAAACTCTTTTCGATCATCACAATGTTGACGGGATCTTTGCAGAACTCTTTCGTTTCGCTACTCAAAGTCAGCAGTTGAGTGCGCGGCCCGTCAAAATCGAGCGCCGGAAAATCCATTTTTTCAAACTTGAAACGCTGCTCGAAAGTGTTGTAGACGCCTTCCATCAAATGTTTGATATCCTCACCTGAGAGGCACACCGCCTTAAAGTCTTCTTGTATGAGGCGGATCAGTTCGCGCATCCCGCGGATGAGGCTAACGGTGTTCCAGGAGTCGTTCATCGCCTGCAAGCCGCGGGCGCAAAGTACATCGAGCTTGGTGGGGTTGAACAAATCCAGCAATGCATTGCGCTTCTGATTGAACGAAGCGCGTTGGACCTTGTACTCGGCCAGCGCAGCGGTGTAAGCTTCTTTTTCCTGGTTGATGCGTTGCCACAGCTTCATGGTTACCGCGCGGCTCTTACCCTGCAGCTGCGCCAGTTCGTTCAGTTGACTGCGATTTGATTCCAGTTTTTGAGTGCAACTTCGATGACTGCTGACCATCATCGTACCGATCTCGCTCATCACCGATTTCGCTAGCAGTTGGCGCTTGATTGGAATAATCTCGTTGGCAAGATAGGTTTCCAGACGCTTGATTCCGGAGCGTTCGACCATCTCTTCGTCGCCCTTGATTCGGCCTACCAGCGCCTTCTGCGCTGATAGTGCAAATACCTGTTCCGGCGGCAGGCCCAGTTGGCTGCAAGTGGTGTCCATCATGCGCTGCATGCCGGCCTCGATCTCGGGCTCGGTCTTTAACTCATCCCACATGAGATCAATTTTGTTGAGCACGGCGATCTTGGCCGGTAATCCGGCCTTTACATACCGGTCCCATATTTCCAGGTCACTCTTGGTCACGCCGGTGTCGATCCCCAACAGAAACAATACAGCATGTGCATTAGGTATCGTCGACAACGTCAATTCAGGCTCAAGTCCAAGCGAGTTCAACCCCGGCGTATCGAGAATGGCCAAACCGTTGGTGAGTAGCGGATGCGGATAGTTGACAATGGCGTAGCGCCAGGCAGGCACCTCGACGATATCGTCTTCATTCGGACCTTGCCCCGAATCGTCAAACATCGGGATCAGCCCCATCATGCGCGCATCAAGCGCGTATACCCGTTTGGTATCAGCTAGTGCGGACAAAGCTTGTTTCATTTCTTTGGCACTGTTGATATTGAGGCGGATCTTCGACCATTCCACCGGCATGTTCTTCAGCTGGGAAATAGACTCGTCGCGGTACCGGGTTTCGACCGACAAGAGCTTGAGATACGGCTCCTCAGCCGGGTCGTGAAATATCTCCGTCGGGCACATCGTCGTTCGCCCCACGTCGGACGGCAACAGCCGATCTTCAAAACTTGAAAAAAACAGCGCGTTGATCAGCTCTGATTTACCGCGGGAAAATTCGGCCAGGAACGCAAGCGTCAAACGCCCGCGATTGAGCGCCTCGAGCAAATCGTAAAAACGGATCGACTGCTGCACATCGAGCTGGTTGGTTCGTTCCAGCCAGCCGTGGTATTCGTGCACAGAACGTGACAAATTTTCGCGCCAGGCGTTGTAACGACCGATTTCGCTTTCGAAGCGGGAGTTGATGTTAGCGTTAAAGTCCACGGGGCATTATCCTCCAGCGGCCAGCCTTAGCAAGGCCCCCGCCGGTTTTTCGAGATATTCGGTCAACAGCATCAGCACCACCTGTGCAGCAATCAGCAAGGCAAAAGGCGATAAATCGACGCCGCCGATCAAAGGGATGATGCGCTGGAAGGGCTTCAGGAACGGGCGTACTAACGCATCGAAAAAAGACCGTAGCGGATGATACGGGCTCACCCAGGACAAAACTGCCTGCACGATCACAACGCCGATCAACAGGTAAATGGAAAGTTTCAACAAACTGACCATCGCAAGCAGCGCGACCGCCGGCCATAACCCTGCATGGGCAAACGCTGTCGGCATGATGATCGCCGTTTTCACCAGCAACAAAAAAATTTCTGCCAGCCATGCGACCAATAGTGAAGCGAAATCCAGTCCAAAAATACCCGGCACGATCTTGCGCATGGGTTTGACTGCAAAATCGGTCAATGCCACGATAAAGTCTACAATCGGGTTTCCCGCTTTGGCACGGAATGGTGCGCGCAGCGCCTGCCCATAAAAGCGTGTAAGCACGGCGAGTACGAACAGATTGATGACTGTCTCAACGACAAAAATCAGCGCCTGAATCGCCATCAGTCTTTACTCCTCGCCTGTTTGAGCGGTACGACGGACGTGGTGCCCAGCTCGCGGCCAAGTTTGCGTGAACGCGCGCACGCCGCCTTGACGCCGTCGATGAAACCCTGTTTCAGGGACAGACTATCGAAGAGTTCGATGGCGGCCTCTGTCGTGCCACGTTTGGAGGTGACGCGCGCGCGCAGCACGCCAGCTGATTCGCTGGTGGCGGCTGCGAGTTGTACGCCACCAACAAAAGTCTGGGTGGCAAACATTCGCGCTGCGTCGCGATCAAAGCCTAGTTCAAACGCCGCTTGCTCAAGCGCTTCCATGAAATAAAAAACATATGCGGGGCCGCTCCCGGAAATGGCGGTCACGACATCGAGCATTGCCTCGTCATTAAACCAGACTGTTTTGCCCACCGCACCCAGCAGCGTTTCGGCGATGCTGCGACCTTCGGCAGTGGTGCCGGCGGCGGCGTATAGACCGGTAATGCCGGCACCAATCAACGCCGGCGTATTTGGCATGGCGCGAATTACATTGCCGTACGCTGACCCTTCACCAAGACCACCTAGCCAAGCGGCAATACTGGTGGTGTTGATGCCGGCGGCAATGCTGATCACTGCCTGCGATGTCAGGATGCCTGCGAGCGGAGAAATTGCCGCGTGCATGAGCTGCGGCTTTACCGCCAGAACAATCGCGTCACATTTAATCAGGTGGGGCACGAGGGAGG
>JAYVKG010000304.1:0-5297 GCA_043768625.1 Betaproteobacteria bacterium | reverse complement strand
GTGATTTACTCCTTGATAGGCGTCCGGTTTTTGCATTGATCCGCGCAAACTTGGCAAATGATCAAAGTGCGCTGCCGGCGTAACCTCGACAGTCGACTGTGCAAGGGTAATCGAAGGAATTGAAAGCGTTGCGGCCAAACCAGCGATGCTCAGGTAACGTATCAACATGGAACTCCTAATTGTTTAGCGTGATTAGAACCGTCAGAAGTAATCAGATCGTGATATCTCTGTTACTACATCTCTTGTCCGCAGCCATTGATTGGCCGGACAATGAACGTAAAGAATACTCTTGAGAAAAACGTAATGCAATTGATGCCTTCGACGAAGGAATTTTTGCGTCGCACGGGTCATTGGGCATGATGTATAGGGCGCAGAGTCAAACCTGCGTGCGCACGAAAATGGGAGGTCCCCCGACGCCGCCCATCAAGAGCAAATCAAATGCATGCTGCCTGGCTCGCGACGGGTTTGATCACTGTATGCGACGGGTTTGATCACTGTCTGCGACACGCTAGCCTCGGATGCGGTTGCCCAGCCAGCGGCAATCGTCATCCACCATATTGGCTGATCCCGTGCTGTCACCGAAAGGCGAAGCGCGGCGCTGCTGGCAGATATGCTCGCAGCGTCCGGCATCCGCGCGATTCGCACCACGCAATATAAATGAGCCATGCTGCTGGCAGCGCCAACCGCCAAGCGCCTGGTTGCAGCGCCGGTGGCTATCGCGGCGAAGGACAGCGAGGTTTTACTGGCGAAAATCAGATGTCATCATCGCGATGAATCGGTATCGGTGGGTGGACACAGCAACACCGTGCGCACCATTCTGAAGGGTCTCGGATACGCGGGCACTGTTATGGTGACAGAGGAAGATTTTGACGACTTTTTTTTCGTCGCCTCCCAGCGAACCGTAGCGCCAACGGGGTGCGCCTGAACTATTGAGCGATCTCGTTACGAAGCGCAGGCAATCTACCGCGTTGCCACTCCGCGGGGCCGCCGATTGTTGGGCTAAAGTTAACACTTGAAAAACTCCAGCGGTGGCGGGCTTCTCGAGCACTTTTCGACCTGCAAACCCCATCCGTGCTTGATTTGCGCTGGACTACGCGACGACAGTCGGAGCGCTTACTGAGCCTTCCTTGCTTGCTTGCTGCTGTATCCATTTGTCCAAATCCGCAACACGCATCGGCCGGCAAATCTGATAGCCCTGCGCATAATCGCATCCGAATCGCTTCAACTCATTCAGTTCACTCTCGGTCTCAACGCCTTCGGCAACTACCGTCATGCCGAGGCTGTGACCGAGCTCTATGGTTGATCGCACGATGGCGGCACTTTGTTTATCGGTGTTCATATCGGCAACAAACGCACGATCAATTTTCAGTTCGTCCAGGGCGAGGTTCTTGATGTAAGCCAGCGAGGAATAGCCGGTGCCGTAATCGTCCATGGATAGGTGCACCCCGAGCAGGTGCAACTGCTGCAATGTTTCGCGCGCACGTACCGGGTCTTCCATCAATGCGCTTTCCGTGAGTTCCAGACATATCAACTGAGGTGGCACGGCGTACCTGCCAATCGCCGCGCTGATAAACGAAACGAGCTCTTTGTCGAGCAGGTCCCGCGCAGAAACGTTGATCGATATTTTTAGCGGATGTCCGGCAGCTTGCCAGACGTTACATTGCTTTACCGCTGTTTCAATTGCCCATCGCGTAATCATCCGGATGTTGCCGGTCTGCTCGGCAAACGGGATGAACTCCACCGGCGGCACTTGACCGCGCGTCGGATGGTCCCAACGAATCAACGCTTCAACACTCGTCACGGTGTTGCGCGCGAAATTTAATTTCGGCTGGTAAAACAAGACAAGTTCGTTTTGATCAATTGCGCGGCGCAGTTCGCCCAGCAGCGTAAGGTGATCCTGGCGGTGTTCTTCCAGCCGCAGGTCGTAAACAGCGTAGCCGCTTTTGTTGCGCTTGGCCGCATACATGGCAATGTCGGCATGGCGCAATAACATGTCTGCATCCTCGCCATGCTGCGGGTAGTGGACGATACCAATGCTGGTGCCGACATCGATCGGCTGATCCTCAACTGTTATTGGCGTTTCCAGCGCCGCCAATATTTTGCGTGCAACGATGGCAGCGCGCTCATGATCGCCGGATGGCATCAGTATCGCAAATTCATCCCCGCCCAAACGCGCCACCGTATCGGATTCACGTAGCAATCCACGAAGGCGGCTGGCAACTTCGCGCAACACCAAGTCGCCGACCGGATGCCCAAGGGTGTCATTGACATATTTAAAGCGATCCAGATCCAGCACCATCACGCTAAGTGGTTGAACATTGCGTTTATTGATCATCAGCGATTGCCTTAAGCGGTCATAAAACATGGCGCGATTGGGCAGTGCGGTGAGGTGATCCTCAAAAGCCAGACGCAGATTTTCTTTTTCCCGTGTGGCAATACCTTCAAGCATGAAATTAAAGCTCGATGTCAATGCGCCAATCTCACCCGGCCCGACGATATCCACCTTCTGCGCATAGTTGCCTTGTTCGATACGGCGGGCAACCGCCGCCAGATTATTGATCGGACGCGTGATATTGCGCGCGATCAGGATGCTGCCGATCACCGAAAGCACAATGCTGATCAAGGCCAGCGCCAAGAATGCATTGCTGACGCGTTTGAACGGCTTGATGCCTTCGTCGAGCGAGCGTTGCAACACTGCCACGATTTGCGTTTCGCCCTGTTTTTCAATATTGGTGAGGCGCGCTTTGTATTGCTCGCCACCAACCAGCAAGTCCATGTCGAATTGGCCGGCCTCTGCGCCGGATATGGCCGGAAGCAATCCGCTGCGCGTCTGTGGCCTCAGCGTGGAGGCGTGAATATTCCACCCCTCGCCACCCTGCCTGCTTAGAAACGAAACATCCAGCGCAGTCAAATTTTTCAAGTCTCCCGCGGTCTTGTCGTCAATATCAAACCCAATGACTACCCAGCCGATCGCCGTCGGTGCCAGCACCGGCACCAATACCAGTTGGTAAAGCCGCCCATCCATGGTCACGATGCCGGAAGATTTGCCCTTGGCAATGGCAGCTTCGATAAGCCGCGGAAATTTGAAGGGCTGCAACCGGGACTCGGGGTGCAGCGTATCCGCCATCACAATTTGTTCGCGCGAAATCAACAACATCACGCTGGCCCCGGTACGTGCGCCATGGTTGGTGAGCGCCGATAAGATTGTTGCATGATCGTTGGTGCCGACTGCCGTGCGAAACGCAAAATCTTTCGCCAGCAGTACCGCACTCTGTTCGAACTGGTCGCGATTCTGGGCGAGCAAACGTAAAAAAATGCGCTCGCCGACGCCAAGTTCCTGTTCGATTGCCTCCGTCGCAATTTGGTAATTGGCGGTATTGACCAGAAAAAATGCAAATCCCTGAACGAGTATCAGCAACGTCGCAAAAAATACGACGATACGGGTTCGTAAACTTTCAAAGGGCATTTTCAACGCAGTTTCGCGATCATTCAGTTGTTTTCGGGGCGAAGCCAACTATTCTGAAGGTTTTTTTCAGCTGTTTCGTTAATTGTTGTAATTTTTACCCGTGCGAAATGTAACTATGGCGCGGTGAACCCCTTGGCCAGAAACACGCCGCGAGCTTCGCTGGAAACGAGCAATGCCAATAGCGCCGCCGCACCGGCAGGAGACTGGGCAGTCCGCATCACCTGGCGACTGACGGCTTGAACCCCTCGTCGGTTGTCAGCGCCACGACGCACCGGTATCGCCGAAATGCCGATAAAGCGCTTCGGCAGGCCGCAATAGATTGATCATCAAGTCATGCAGTTACAGCGCATTATTCCCGTTAAGCCCGGATTATTTACCAGCCGCCAGTTTTGTGAGTTACTTACGCAGCGCCAATTTTTGCCGAGGCAGGCAATCGACCATGCGCGATTACTGCGCTAACCCTGCCGAGATAACTTTTGCGCCGTCCTCCGCCGGTCACAAAAATTTTCTGTATTGGCAGATACTTTCAATACACGCTGCCCGCCACCGTAACAGTGCAGCTTTGGCCACGTGCACCGTGGCCGTGCGCTGACATTTGGGATCGGATTGGTACGCTTGCCGAGGATGAGCATCAACTACCTTATAAAATATCTGCCGAGGACATTGCCATGAATGAAAATAATCGCCGCAAAATGATCAAAACCGGGGTCGCGGCTGCCGCTGGTGTAATGACAGGTTGCGCAGTTCAAGGCGGAGCCGGCAGTGAAAATAAAGCTCTTTTCACCGTGGCGGCCGCGACCATTCCGGTTGCCGCCAGCGATAGCCCATTTCCGGTACGGCGCATTTATTGTATCGGGCGCAATTACGCCGCGCATGCGCGCGAAATGGGCTCGGACCCGACGCGCGAACAGCCTTTTTTCTTCCAGAAGCCTGCCGACGCCATTCAATTTGTGGCACCGGGCACCGTGGCCGACCATCCCTACCCCACGCTCACCAAGAACTATCATTATGAAGTCGAACTGGTGGCCGCGCTGCACAGGGGCGGGCGCAACATGCCAATCGATACCGCGCTGGATTGTGTGTATGGCTATGCGCTGGGTCTGGACATGACGCGGCGCGATTTGCAGCGCGCCATGGGAGACCAGAAAAAACCGTGGGAAATCGGCAAGAGTTTTGATCACTCCGCGCCCATTGGGCCGCTGCATCCCGCCAGCCAGATTGGCCATATCAAAGACGGTGCAATATGGCTTAAAGTAAATGGCGAACTCAAGCAGAACGCCAACCTGAATCAGATGATATGGAATGTGGCCGAACAAATCAGCCAGCTATCGGCGGCATTTGAATTGATGCCGGGCGACATTATTTACTCGGGCACGCCGGAAAATGTGGGGCCGGTGGTAAGAGGGGATTTGATCGAGTGTCACATCGACAAATTACCGAATCTAAGCCTGAAAATAGTTTAATGTCATCAAAAGCCAGTGTCACCACGGGCTGGAGATCGCATTTTTATGCACAGACTCCGGTCTGCGGCGGTAAGAATATTTTCATCTGTGCCATGTCCGGTCGCGACAAATATTTTCGCAGCAGCTTATAAACATCCGCATCAAATACGATTTCATTCGCGCGGCGCGATTCCAGCAACAAACAGAGTTCGCGGCCATCAGCCGCGGTGCCGCGATGGCACCGCCGGTCAATCGAATACAGACGTTCCCAACCGTGATCACAGAGCGTCTCCTTGATCGCTAACCGCCAACGGCCAGGCTGGAAAGCGGTATTCACACTAGGCGTCCAACAGGCGAAGCTTGTGATGCATCATGCTCTCTTCCATTAC
>JAYVKG010000303.1:0-9670 GCA_043768625.1 Betaproteobacteria bacterium | reverse complement strand
GCGGCGTTCACATTGAGCGTTTCTGCCGGATGAATCAGCAATACCCGAAAACCAGCGCGATGCGTGGACAGCGTCATGAAATCGGCGATGGCGCGAATTTGCTCCACCCTGATTTCCTTGCTTTTCTTTTTTTCTTTGCTGTCCGCCTCGATTGGTGCCTCTGGCTCGGCGTCATCTTCGCTCAACGCCTCGGGCATCAGTTCGCGGTAATCGGGATGATTCCCCTGACTGAACCAGCCGCAGGCGTCGCAGCCGCCGCAGGCCACGACGTGCTCCGGCGATTCGCATAAAAGCGATTGCGCCAACGCGCGCGCAAATTCCACTTTGCCGATGCCCTGCCGCCCATACAACAACAATGCGTGTGGCAACTTTTCGCGTCGATGTAGCAATTCGCGCAACGGTTGGACATGCCATGGCAGCAAATCAAGGCTCATATTGAATCGATCAACGTCGCCAGTTCAGTGCGAATATCGGCCAGGCTGCGCGCAGAATTGACGAGGCGGATACGACTTGGAAACTGTCCCGCCCGTTCGAGATATGAGGCACGCACGTTGTAAAAAAAGTCACTTTTCTCCCTCTCGAACTTGTCGGGCGGCTTGGTGCCGATGTCGAGCCGTTCGCGCGCCACTTCCAGCGGCGCATCGAAGAGTAAAGTGACATCGGGCTGCAATTGCCCATGCACCCATTGTTCCATTGCAGCGATCCGCGGCGCAGACATGCCCCGCCCGCCGCATTGATAGGCGAATGTGGAGTCGGTAAAGCGGTCGCACAATACCCAGGCTCCGCGGGCCAGTGCGGGCAGAATGATTTCGGCAAGTTGCTCGGTGCGGGATGCGAACATCAGCAGGGTCTCGGTATCGCCATGCATTTTTTCATTTAGCACGATGCTGCGGATTTTTTCCCCCAAAGCAGTGCCGCCAGGTTCCCGGGTGGAGACGACCTCGATGCCTCGCGCCCTGATACGATCGGCGATGAAAGACAGGTGCGAAGACTTGCCCGCCCCATCGATACCCTCAAGCGTTATAAATTTACCCGCCATTGAAATTACCGGGCATTGAATTTACCTGCCATGTCACTTTCCAAGCTGATATTTGGCGACGGCGCGATTGTGCTCTTCCAGCGAGCGCGAGAAATAATGGCTACCATCTCCCTTGGCCACAAAGTATAGCTTGTCGGATTTTGCCGGCTTCACCGCTGCGTCCAGCGCGCTCCAGCCGGGCATGGCGATGGGCGTGGGTGGCAATCCGTCACGCGTATAGGTATTGTAGGGTGTGTCGGTGGTCAGATCGCGTCGACGTATGTTGCCGTCGAACCGTTGACCCATGCCGTAGATCACAGTGGGATCGGTCTGCAGGCGCATCGGTACTTTTAAACGGTTAGTAAACACGGATCCGATGAGGGGGCGTTCCTCTGCCTTGCCGGTTTCTTTCTCAATGATGGACGCCATGATGAGTGCCTCATACGGACTTTGGTACGGCAAGCCCGGGTCGCGTTGCGACCACGCCTGGCCTAGCTTCTGCTGCATCATTCGATAGCTTTTTTTTAGCAAATCAAGGTCGCTGGCACCCGCAGAGAATTGGTAGGTGTCGGGAAAAAACAAGCCCTCGGGGCTGGTCTCAGCAGCGCCGATGCGCTTCATCACATCCGCGTTGGACGCCCCCTTCAGCGTGATTTTCAGGTCGCTGGCAGATTCGAGTTGTTCGCGCATGTCGGCGAACGTGACGCCTTCCACGAATGTGATGGAAACACTGATGACATCGCCGATATTAAGTTTTTTCAGCAGTGTCAGCGGTGTGGGTGATTCGATCAACCGGTAAGTACCGGCTTTGATGCCATTTGCCTGATTGATCGCGCGCCCCAAAATCCAGAAGCTTTGCGCTTCGGGTAACAAATTGGCTTCCGTCAATTGATTGGCAAGGCCCTTTAGCGAAGTGCCCGGCTTGAGCGTGAATTCGAACGGTGTGGCCGGCAACGGCAGCGGATTACTGACGTAGAAACAAAACCATCCCGCAATCGCAATGACGACGGCGAACGCTATTCCGGATACGGTCAACAGCAGGCGTCTCATCGCGTGTACACCGCCGTATCGAGCACCTGGCTACGCAAATTTCTTGATGACCAGCGTGCCGTTGGTTCCGCCAAATCCAAACGAATTGGACAGTGCGACGTCGATTTTCATGGGCCGCGCCGTATTTGCGCAGTAGTCAAGATCGCACTCCGGATCCTGATTGAAAATATTGATGGTGGGCGGCGAAATCTGGTGATAAATCGCCAGCGCCGTAAACACCGCCTCAATCCCGCCCGCCGCCCCAAGCAAGTGTCCGGTCATCGACTTGGTCGAATTGACGACCAGCTGGTACGCATGGTCGCCAAACACTGCTTTCAGGGCCTCGGTTTCGTTTTTGTCGCCGAGCGGCGTCGAGGTGCCGTGGGCATTGATATAGTCGACCTGGTCGGCATTCACGCCCCCGTTCTTGAGCGCATTTAGCATACCGCGTCGCGGACCATCCATATTCGGCGCGGTAATGTGGTGGGCGTCGGCGCTCATGCCCATCCCGGCAAGCTCGCCGTAAATGCGCGCGCCGCGGGCGGTGGCATGCTCGAGCGACTCGAGTACCAGAATACCGGCGCCTTCTCCCAGCACGAAGCCATCGCGATCCTTGTCAAACGGCCGACTGGCGGTGTCGGGCGAATCGTTACGCTCAGACAACGCTTTTACGGCGCAGAAACCCCCCATGCCCGCCATGCATACGGTGGCCTCAGATCCCCCCGCAATCATAACGTCAGCGTCCCCATACTCAATGAAACGCGCGGCGTCGCCGATGCAATGAGTAGACGTGGTGCAGGCTGAAACCATGGACACGTTGGGTCCCTTGAAGCCGTACAAAATTGAAATCATGCCTGCGACCATGTTAACAATCGAACCGGGCACAAAAAATGGCGAAATCCGCCGCGGCCCTTTCGCAATCATCTCGCGAATATTGTCCTCGATCATCGGCAAGCCACCAATACCCGAGCCGACGTTGACACCGATACGTTCAGCATTCAGTTCGGTCACCTGCAGTCCAGCATCGTCCATCGCCATTTTGGTGGCAGCAATTCCATAGTGAATGAACGTATCCATTCGCCGCACCTCTTTTGGCGACATCCAGTCTGCCGGATTGAAATCCTTTACCTCGCCGGCGAAACGGGTGGGCAGCGCGCTGGCGTCAAAATGAGTAAGCGGGCCAATTCCACCCCTGCCATTAACGGTGTTATCCCAGGCTTGGGTGATGCCGTTACCCACTGGCGAGACAATTCCAAGACCCGTGATGACAACGCGTCGTTTTGACATGATTTGAAAAGGTGATTTTTGGGAAGATACGCGCCGACGACGGTCTGAACTGCCTGGTCGACGGCGCTAATAAGACGAATTATTTCTTTAAGTTAGCGTTGATGAAGTCAATTGCCTGCTGCACATTGGTAATTTTTTCTGCAGCCTCATCCGGAATCTCGGTCTCAAATTCTTCTTCAAGTGCCATGACCAGCTCGACGTTATCAAGCGAATCCGCACCGAGATCTTCGACGAACGAGGATTCGTTCTTGATGTCGGCCTCGGCAACGCCCAGTTGTTCCGCCACAATTTTTCTGACGCGAGCTTCGATATTATCCATTTGCTGCTTCCTCCAACAGGGGTGTGAAATTAAACTTCGCTATTTTACCAAATACTTGGGCGGTAGGCTTGCGGCGCCTTACCTGGTCAATCCATGTGCATGCCACCATTGACGTGGATGGTATTACCGGTGACGTACGCTGCACCGGGGCTCGCAAGATACAAGACCGCTTGCGCAACATCGCTGGCATGGCCAAGGCGACCGAGCGGAATGTTTGCCACCAGCTTTGTCACCTGCTCAGAGGCCAGCGCTCTGGTCATGTCGGTCTCGATGAAGCCGGGGGCGACGCAATTGACGGTGACATTGCGGCTGCCCACTTCGCGCGCCAGCGCTTTGGTAAATCCAACCAGCCCGGCTTTTGCCGCGACATAATTCACTTGGCCGGCGTTGCCCATTGAACCGACAACTGACCCAATGCTGATGATGCGTCCCGTGCGTGCTTTCATCATTGACTTGATCACGGCCCGCGACAAGCGAAATACCGACGTCAAATCGGTGTCGATCACAGCCTGCCAATCCTCGTCTTTCATGCGCATCAGCAGGGTGTCGCGGGTAATGCCCGCATTGTTCACCAGAATGGAAACAGCACCAAACTTCGCCTCAATCTCTTTTACGACGGTCTCGCATTGTCCGGCATCAGCAACGTCCAGCACCGAGCCAGCCCCTTGCCACTTGGCATCGGCAAGCCGCCGCTGTATTGCCAGCGAACCCGCATCAGTGGTTGCCGTACCAATTACTGTCGCCCCCGCTGCAGCAAATGTATCAAGAATAGCCGCACCTATTCCGCGTGACGCACCGGTAATCAGCGCGATCTGACCTTTCAACAATTCCATGTTTGTGCTCCTGTCAACGGGTGGCGTCGATCGACACGGCCAAACTAGCCGTGTCCGAAATGGCGAGGCAGTTAAGGTTGGTGTCGATACGTTTGTTAAGGCCGGTAAGTACTTTGCCCGGCGCACATTCGATAACGACCACGGCACCGCCGGTCGCTATGGCTTGGATCGTTTCAATCCAGCGCACCGGGCGATAAAGCTGCTCAACCAATGCGTTCTTGATGTCATCGGCATTGGAAAATGCAGCTACATCGGCATTCTGTATCACAGGGATTTCGGGAACATTGCAGTGAACAGTTTGCAACGCGACCGCCAGTTTTTCGGCAGCCGGCTTCATCAGTGCACAGTGCGACGGCACGGTCATTGGCAACATCAATGTCCGCTTGGCTCCGCGCGCCTTGGCGAGCGCCATGCCGCGCTCTACGGCGGCACGATGGCCGGCGATAACGACCTGGCCAGGCGAATTCAGATTGACCGCCTCCAGTATCTGACCAGCGGCCGCTTCCACGCAGACGGCGCGTACTTGTTCCGTATCGAGCCCGAGCACTGCCGCGATCCCGCCGACGCCCTCGGGTACCGCGTCCTGCATCGCCTGCGCACGCAGTCTGACCAGTCTTAGTGCCTCTTTGAAATTTAGAGCGCCTGCGGCAACCAGCGCGGTGTATTCCCCGAGGCTGTGACCGGCAAAAAATGCCGGCAGGCGACCGCCTTTCTCCTGCCACGCTCTAAATGTGGCGATTCCCGCGGCGAGCATCAATGGCTGGGTATTGATGGTTTGGTTTTGAAGTTCGGCGGGTCCAGAGACGGCCATCGACCAGACGTCAAACTTTAATATGTCAGACGCTTCCTCAAAGGTACGCTGGACGATGGGCATCTGGTCAAAACCGGCCATCATGCCGATCGACTGCGAGCCCTGCCCTGCGAATGTAATCGCAAACTTAATCATGGTGATTTACCACTTGAGCATCGCCGCGCCCCACGCAAACCCACCGCCCAATGCCGCGAGCAGTATGCTGTCGCCGGATTTTATCCGGCCTTCGCGGACGGTTACATCAAGCGCTAGCGGTATTGATGCGGCCGAGGTATTGCCGTGCCGGTCCACTGTCATTACGACCTTTTCATCCGGCAAATCGAGCTTTCTGGCGGCGTGCGTAATGATGCGCTTATTGGCCTGGTGACAGATGAACCAATCGATCTGGTCCGGCGTCATTGCGTTTTTGTTTAGCGCCTCCCAAGCCACTTCTTCAAACGCTTTGACGGCAAACTTGTAGACAGTGCCACCTTCCATCTTCAGGGTTGGAGAGCCTCGAACCTTGCCATTTTCGACGGTGCCCGGCGTGCACAGCGCTTGGCGGTATGACCCATCGGTATGAAGATGGGTAGAAAGAATACCGGGGGAGTCTGACGCTTTCAAGATTACCGCGCCGGCACCGTCGCCGAACAGGACGCAGGTGCCCCGATCCTGCCAATTCATGATCCGGGAAAATACTTCCGATCCCACTACCAGCGCACATTTTGTCGAGCCAGCAAGAATGAACTTATCAGCTATTGCGAGGCCGAAAACGAAGCCCGCACAGACCGCCTGGATATCAAATGCAACACTATGCTTTATGCCGAGCTTGTCCTGAAGTATGCAAGCCGTGGAAGGGAACACCATATCCGGCGTTGAAGTGGCGACGATGATGAGATCGATATCGGTCGCGTCGATACCGGCAGCAACGATTGCGCGCTGGGATGCAATCAGTGCCAGGTCGCTGGCATCCTGATCGTCTGCAGCGTAACGCCGTTCGCGAATCCCGGTACGTGAGACGATCCATTCATCGCTGGTATCGA
This sequence comes from Betaproteobacteria bacterium, assembly GCA_043768625.1. GTDB lineage: Bacteria > Pseudomonadota > Gammaproteobacteria > Burkholderiales > Usitatibacteraceae > UKL13-2. The sequence continues at coordinate 3,351 of JAYVKG010000303.1, read as the reverse complement.
CGATTTTTTCAAGATCGCGGTTAGTGACAATGCGGTCGGGCAGGTAGCTGCCAGTACCAGAAATGCGGCTGTAATTCATTGTGGTGGACCCGCCGCGCCGGCGCGGGCAACAGTGATTTTTTGGGGACTCAACAGTCCGTCAGCGTGCATCCGTTCAATCTCGGACGAGATCAAACCGAGCAGACCGTGTTCCACCTCGGAAGCGGCGCGGTCGAGCGCGTGTGAAAAAGCAACAGCGTCTGCCGAGCCGTGACTTTTGACGACGACCCCTCTCAGTCCCAGCAACGCGGCACCGTTATAGCGCCGGTGGTCCATGCGGTGACGGAAGCGTCTGATAACCGGCAAAGAAACGATGGCGGCAAATTTGCTGTAACCGCCATTTTCGTACTCTTCCTTTAAAAAATCACCCATCATCTTGGCCATGCCTTCTGATGTTTTAAGCATGACGTTGCCAACAAACCCGTCGCACACAACCACGTCCGTCGTGCCTTTATAAATGTCGGTGCCTTCAACATTGCCATAAAAATTCAGGTGGCTCGCTTTAAGCAGTTCGCACGCTGCCTTGACGCTTTCATTGCCTTTGATGTCCTCGGAACCAATATTGAGCAGGCCCACGCTGGGATTTTTCCTGCCTTCCACCGCAGTGCAGAGCATCGCACCCATAATGGCAAATTGCAGCAAGTGCTCGGCGGTGCAGGCCGCATTAGCACCCAAATCAAGCGCGTATACAACGCCGTGCCTGGTAGGCAGTGCGGCACATATCGCGGGCCTGTCAATGCCTGGCATGGTCTTTAGCACAAACTTGGCCGTACCCATCAGGGCACCCGTATTCCCCGCCGATACACAGGCGTGCGCCTTGCCGGATTTGACCATGTCAATGGCGATGCGCATAGACGAGTTTTTCTTGTGGCGGATGGCCGAGCGAATATCTTCGTTCATACCAACCACGTCGCCAGCCTCGCCGATTTCCAGACGTGCCAAGTCACGCCCGGCGACATTACCGTCCATGGCCAGCTTCAACTCGACTTCAATAGCTTCCGGTTTGCCGACGACAATGACCCGTCGACCCGGAAATTTGGCAAGGAATTGCAATGCGGCCGGGATAGTGATCGATGGGCCATAGTCGCCACCCATTGCATCGATCGCGATTGTTGCCTGCATCATGTTGGGTCTATCGCCCACGGCGATTTACCCGTGCAGTTCAATTTTGTTATCGCCCCAGGGCGAGACGCCGCCTGCAAAAAACATCTGCAGGAAGAAAGCGCGTGGCAGTTCCACCGTACGAACGCGGCTGCAGGCTTGCATCGACCGAACTGCGCAGCTATTTTCTTGCGGTCAAACTATTCGTCAGCTTTGGTCTGGATCACTTTGCGGCCGCGATAGTAACCGCTTGGGCTGATGTGATGGCGCAAATGCGCTTCACCCGTGGTCGGCTCTACAGCCAGCGCAGGGTTGCTCAAAAAATCATGCGCGCGATGCATTCCGCGCTTGGATGGTGACTTCTTGTTCTGTTGGACTGCCATGGTGTTTCTCCTTGTTCGAAATCTAAAAAATCAAATGTTGAAATTTATTCTTGCCGCTTATTTTTGTCGCTTGTTCTTTAGCGAAGCCAGCTTGGCGAACGGGGAGATCTTTGTGCGTTCAGAGCCTTGGGAAATGGGCGTAGTTACCGACAGGACCGCTTTGTTCAGACCGCTTTGCCCGCGCATGGCAGCCAAATTCTTCATTTCGTTGCGATTGACCGCATGGCTGGGCAAACTCAGCAAAATCTCTTCTTCAACCCTTTCGGCAACGTTCATTTCTGCGCCGCACACAACGTAATCCTCAGTTTCGGATTCCATCTCAAGAAGCGGCAACTCTGATTCATTTCGCACCAGAATCAACAGGCTGCTGATATTTAGTGTGTGTCGGACCGGCTCCAGTGTGACCGGATCCGATAGTAAAAACCAACCTTGGATTATACACTTAACTCGCCGTTCCTTGCCACCGGCCGCATCGACAACGAGGTAGCCTGATAGTGAATAATTAATTTCACCCTCCTCACCCACCAGGGTTTCGGCGATGCGCGGTAAGTTGCCAGGCGCAAATTTGCCCACAACGGACTGGGTCATTCGCGTAAAACGGTCGATATCTATTTTTTCTGACATGTTTTAGTGCGCGAGATTTTATCTGCTCACATGATATGATTTTGTGACGATAATGTCAAAAGCCATTGATTTTGAAGAAAAAAATAATATTAGGGTCTACCTCCCTCTACCGCGCACAGTTGTTTGATCGACTCGGGTTGGACTATGTTTCCGTAAGCCCGGACGCGAATGAAGCGCCGCTTCACGGCGAATTACCTGCTGCGACCGCGTTGCGGCTGGCAATGGCCAAAGCGCAGAGTCTCCAGCACAAATTTCAGAACGCGTTGGTTATCGGCGCGGACCAGGTGGCAGATCTGGACGGAACGGCTATCGGCAAACCCGGCAGCAGAAAACGCGCCATCATGCAATTACGGCAAATGTCGGGACAGACACTGGTATTTCACAGCGGGCTTGCGTTGCTGAACACGGCAACGGGCAACCTGCAACGGACCATCGTTGCCACGACCGTTAGATTTCGCGAGCTCTCCAACCTTGATATCGAAAACTATCTGGACCGCGAACGTGCGCTTGACTGCGCCGGAAGTGCGAAGTCGGAGGGTCTGGGTATCGCTCTTCTCGCCTCGATGCAAAGCGATGACCCTACCGCGTTGGTTGGTCTGCCGCTGATTGCGTTAATCAATATGCTGCAAGTAGAAGGCGTTTCGGTGTTGTCATGAAGACCGGTACCCTATATCTGATTCCGAGCAATCTTTCCGATCCATTCAACCCTGCACAAATACTGCCGGCGGCGGTCATTGCGACTGCAATCGCTTTAAATCACTACGTGGCCGAAAGTGCCAAGTCGGCGCGGGCGTTCCTTAAAAAAATTGGCGTCGACAGACGCTTGCAGGAAATATCCATTCTGGAATTAAATAATCAAACGCGCGACGACGCGTTGCAAGCAATGGTGGCGCCGCTGATGGCGGGATACGATGTGGGGTTATTGTCGGAAGCCGGCGCGCCTGGCGTTGCCGATCCAGGCGCACTGGTCGTAGCCATGGCGCATCAGCGTGGCATCACGGTGGCACCACTAGTGGGTCCCTCGTCAATTCTTCTCGGATTGATGGCTTCCGGCTTGAACGGGCAGATATTTGCGTTTCACGGCTACCTGCCGCAGGATAAGGCAGCACGCGTGGCGTCGATAATTGCGCTGGAAAAAGAGTCGCGCCATCGCAACATGACCCAACTATTCATCGAAACACCGTATCGAAACCAGGTGCTGACC
>JAYVKG010000302.1:0-7850 GCA_043768625.1 Betaproteobacteria bacterium | reverse complement strand
CATGATTTCGTATGAAGACGCATTGCGCAACGCCGATTCACTCAATGATCTTCGGCTCAAGATCAAATTGGAAGGTAAGAATTCCAAAGAGAAAGATTTAGCCGCAGGCTTGGAGCATCTGGAGATTGTCAAATAGGAATGGGTCAGGCAAACGGTTTGTGAGCGATGCTACGTAATTTGTGCGAACGCGTGAAGCAGCGACACGCCGTTACGCATTCCTAGCAATGCCAGTATTTAACGCCAGCGATGCGCCCTGCGTTTGCGCTGTAACGAAAATCACGCGCCATAGTCGAAAATGTGGTGGTCTACCTTACGTCCGAGACCGGATACAGCACCGATTTGGCGTCATCAAGCATCACTGCGCTTTACTGGGAGGCTGATGGTGCGAGTTTTCCGCAAACTCTGGGCCAAAGAAAACGTGCCGCGCGCGTTTGCTTGGACCCACTATTAATGCAGCGATTTCTTGAAACTACATGAATTTGACACGACACGAGATGAGGCGGACACATTGCTGTCCCGCATTTCTTGCCTGGCGCGCTTGCAAACCAGTCGACCGTCCTGTTAAAAAACGCGCGAATCAACGCTGCCTTGGTATTTCTGCGGGAATCTCCTCAAGCCGACGACAGCATTGAAGCGCTGTCGGCGCGGGTGTATTTATCGCATTCGCGCTTGTTTAAAAAGGTGATTGGTGTGCCGGTACATCGCTATGTGATCTTGCTGAAAATGCGCCATGCACTTGACCTGGCTATTGCTGACAACTCGTTGCCCACCGCCGCGCTGTCGGCAGGGTTTGCCGATTCCACGCACCTGTCGCGTAACGTTCGAATGATGACGGGAATTGCACCGGATTTTCTATTTCGCCAGCGTAAGCAATTGATTATTTACCTTTAACCATTATGTAAACGCCCGCATTGACGTGGCCGCGCGGCAATTTTTTCGCTCTACGCCACGCCAATGCTCGTGCTGCTTTTCAATGGCGCGCCTCGATTGACAAAATGTCAGTGGCGATCCTAACGTCGCGCCCATTGACGCATTGCGCAATCGTTGCTACTAACTGTACCCAGCATCATGGATACATTCGACGCAGCAGAAGCGCTGGTCGACCTGCGACGGTGTGACACCCAACGTCGACAGGACCTGCGACGATTAGAAGATTCAAAATTTAGGTGCCAGCGATTTCCACCACGTACGTTAGTGCCACGCAGGCTGGAACTCAGCTTCACTGGTAGGTACTGACCAGAAGTCAAAACGCCGCCAGTGGCAGCTGGTATGGATAACGTCATGCGCTTACCGACACACCCGTACTGTCACCGTATTGACGACCGCCCTGGCCAGCGATTGTGCTCACAGATGCTGCAACACCAACTCAACGGTGATGCCCACCGACACATTGCGATAGCGTTCCTTAAACGAATCCAGTCTGCTTCGCAGGAGCGAAGACCCGCTCCAGGTGGCCATTTCGACGGCAATACTCGCGGCCTGGCCGGGGCGCAAAAGTGAGCCAAGCCCTGCTTCCGCCGCGCGCGATCCGAGCATCAGTTGATCGATGTTACTGGGAATATATAAACACGGAACACCCTTTAAGGCGAAATAGCTCAAGACGCCATGGCCTGCATTAGTTATCGCGATGTCAGTAACGCCGGCGAGCGATTCCAACTTAACGCGCTGGGCATGAACCTGCCAGCCGCGTTCGTCCAGTTGCCGACGTAACTCAGTATCCAGATTTGGCAGCACGGCGATATACCGGCCGTCCTTCCCTGCCAACGCTTTCAATACGTCCCGATAGTGCGGGGTTTCGTCACGCAAATAGATGAACGTTCTCGGCCCGGTGCCGTGCGGGTAACCAACCGCACCACCCGCATCGCCCATGAAAAGTGGGCCCACATAAATTGCGTCATCGGCGCGATCAGGATAGTGATCAAGTTCGGGCAACGTACAGAGCAGTCTTTGATCGGTGCGAAATATTTGTGTCAATGTGCAGTACGACTGTTCGCCCAATTCACGCAGGACTGCGGCGACGTTGAGTTCGACTTCGGCCTGAATCGCCGCGATTGCGGCTTCGCTCACATTGGCTCTTGGCCAAAATCGGCGCATGGGTGTTTCAAGAGGAGGAACGTCCCAGCCCATGCCCAGCGTGACGCGCCTCGCGCCCGAGACCCACGAAGCGAGCGTTGCAGTCGGCGCGTTATGCAGCACGATGACGTCAGGGTTCACGAGCCGATAAAGCTCTCGCCATCCGAGCACCAGACTTTGCAGCGTGGTTGCATCACCAAAACCAAAACGCCGCATGATGTCTGGATAGCTCGCCGGGTGACCCGAATAGCGCTTGGGCTGGCGCACCATCGGCGCTTGCAGGAATGACATGCCTTCCGGATACAACAATTCCGCCGCGCTGGAAATATCACCCAATGCAAAATGAACGGCACATCCCATTTCCTGCAGCCGGCGTGCGACCGGGATGAGCTGCGCAATGTGCCCGTAGTGCGCGCCCAGTTCCCATGCGAACAAAATTGTTTTCATGTGCGGCTACATCAGCCGCTGTCCCCCCGCCTGCAACGCCGCCACCGCCAGCAATGCCTGCGGATTGAGGTTCAGTTGCGCATTGGCAAGCATTGCCTGCGCCGCATCCACGCCCACGCTTGCGAGCGAACCGGCGTGCCCGTACTGATAGGCGAGATCGCCGCCGAGCGCCGCGCTGTCGCTTTCCCCCAGATGGTTGCCGAGCAGCGAATTCATCATCTTCCAGCGGTTCAGGTTCGGATTGGCTTCGCGCGCTGCATCGAATCCGGCGACCAATGCCTGGAAATTAAACAGCTCGACACGGTTGTCCTTAAGCGTATTGCTGCCGTTTGGATCGAAGTCGCCGAGGCTGTCCGCAATCACTTGCAGATTAATCAGGCTGCGGTTGGCGGCGCTGGAGTACCAATCGTCAAAGGTAATGGTGTCGCCATTGCCGAGCGTCATGCGCAGATCGTCACCTCGCTTGCTTAGTGCGAGGTCTTCATAGCGAACACCGCCACCCAACGAAAGCGCATCGCCGCCCCCACCCAGACGGATGTGGTCATCGCCATCACCGGCGTTGAATGCAAACAGGTCATTGCCTGCGCCGGATGATATGACGTCGTTGGTGGCACCACCGATGTACACGTTGTTGCCATTGCCGCCGGTCAGCGTGTCCGAACCATTGCCACCGGCGAACAGGTTGTTGCCTTCGAGGTCAGTGATCACATCTCGGCCTTGCCCGCCTTCCAGAATATCGTTGCCTTGGCCACCGTCGAGCGTGTCGTTGCCAGTGCCACCATTAAGAAAGTCGTTGCCGCTTCCACCGAACAGTCGATCAAGCCCTTCGTCGCCGAAGATGAAATCGTTGTCGGCTCCACCATCGAGCGTATCGCCGCCAGTGCCGCCGTGCAACACATCATTACCAGCGTCACCGTTCAACGTATCGGTGCCTGCATTGCCGAACAGCAAATCGGCATCGTCGCCGCCGTTAAGGGTATCGGCAACGTTGTCACCGTTCAGGGTGTCTTGTCCACCCATGCCATTGAGCGTGTCGTTGCCGCCGCCGCCAGACAGGGTATCGTTGCCCGAGCCCCCGGTGAGCGTGTCGGTACCACGCGTGCCAGTGAGTACCACGCTTGGATCGGTTGGCGCATTGGCAATGCCGAGTTGAAAATTTGAGGTGGCAGAAGTGCCCGCAGCATCGGTTGCCTTCACGAGGATAGAAATCGCATCAGGCGACCCAACCGGAGGAGTGCCGGCAAATGCGCCGGAGGCGCTCACGGTCAGCCAGCCCGGCAGTGGATCGCCGTTGGCGAGGGTGGCCGAATATTTCAGCACATCGCCCGCATCGATGTCGGCAAAGGTTCCCGCCGGTATCTGAAAAGCGAACGCAACCTTCTCGATACTCATCTGGGCATTTACTGGCGTGCCAACTATCGGTGCGTCGTTGACACCAGTGACGCTGACGGACACCGTCGCGCTTGAGGTCGCACCCGAGGCATCGGTGACGGTGTAGCTGAAGTGATCCACGCCCTGCTGGCCTGTAGCCAGCGATTGCTGCTCAATGCCACTGGCCGAATACACCAGCGAATGCGCCGTTGCATTGAAGGTTACAGTCCCGGCTGTGCCGGTTGTGTCCACAGCGGTAATCTGCCTGCTGTCGGACGCACCAGCAGGCATATCGTTGGCGAGAAGGAGCGACGCCAGATTGCCCGTTGACGCCTTTTCAAGAACTGAAATCTGGTCATCGACCGCGGCGATACTGTTCGATATAACCGAAATCTTGAAGAATTGAATGTTATCGTTCCCCGCTGGGTCTGCTGCGGACAACGCGACGTTAAATTCACCTACTTGTGCCGCAGCCGGCGTGCCGGAAAAAATGCGCGTTGTGGGATCGAACGTAAGCCACGCAGGTAGCGGGTCGCCATTGTCCATTCTGGCAGTGTACGTAAGCGTTTTGCCCTCAGGATCGACGAAAGACGACTCGACGTTGAATTTGAATACGTCATCCACCGTCAGCGATTGATCGGCAATCGGTTGCACGAAATCAGGTGGCAGATCGACATCGGCAATCGTAAGATTGAAGAGTCCACTGACTGTTTGGCCTGCCGCGTCTGTCGCAACGACCGAAACAACCAACAAACCAGAATCGTTCACGCCAGGTTTGCCGCTGAAGGTGCGCGTCGCAACATCGAACGCCAGCCAGCTTGGCAAGTCGTGTCCATCTGCCAATGTGGCGCTCAACGCCACTGGTCCATGGGCATCGATAAATGCGGTTGCAGGAATTTGGTAAATGAAGCTGTCCTGCTCAGATATTGCTTGATCCTGTAGCAACTGCGCCTGCGTCGGCGGGCTATTTAAAACCGTTAGTGCGAGAGTATCGTAAGAAGTTGCGCCCGACAGGTCAGTAGCACTCAACACAAGTGCCAGGTTGCCAGTTGCCGTCGCCGGCGGCGTGCCGGCGAGAGTACGTGTGACCTGATCGAAAGAAAGCCACGAAGGCAAAGGTTCGTTATTAGCCAGCTTAAAGTCATATAGCAAAGGACTGGTACTATCGGGATCAACAAACGTCCCCAGCGGAACGATGTAATTGACCGACGTGTCGGGTGGGACCGTGATGCCATCGAGATGCATGACAAGTTGTGGGGCATCGTTTAATTTGATGCTTGCGGTGTTGAAAAATTGCTGTAGCCCTATCGGCAAACCATCACCGAAACGAATTTTCTCAATGCCGTAACTATTGGAAGAGCCAGTGCCCAATTCGGCTGCGGCCACGCCGACCAAGGCGGACTTTGGGACGGCATACATGGTCCGCCAGCCGGTCGACAATCCAAGCATGACACCATCGTGACTACCGTTCACGTAAATTTTCAGATAATCGCGTCCCGCCGCACGTTCGACGCGATAAGTGACATTCGCCATTGTGACTGACGGCCCAAATTCGAGCATGTCATCCAAAGGCCCACCGTACGCTGCCGCAAGGCCGTCGTTGGCGTCAATGCCGGTATCATCAATCGTGTCCCAGCCATCGCCAGTACCCGCGTAGAGATAGGTATCACCCGCCTTGCCTCCGTTTAGAACGTCGTTGCCGCTGTTACCAGCGAGCATATCGTTCTGTGACCCGCCGCGGAGAATATCGTCGCCTGCACCGCCATCGGCGAAAGCGCCGGGAAATTTTGAATAGCCAAAGTATGCGTCAGCAGGATCGCCCTTCAATTCGACGACATCTGACCCACCGCCCGCGTGCACGATATCGATACCGTTGCCGGTAAAGTGACTGGAATTGTCTCCGGAAAACACTTCTTGTACCGTCAGCGAGTTATGCACAATCAGATCGGTTACGTTGACCTGCGTTTGAGTGACCTGTTGGTGCGTCGTTGAGTTATAACCCACGACTTGCACGCTGAGGCTGGGTGCATCGGCGCCTGCCGTACCGCCGGCTGCCCCGGAGTTTGGCACCAACACAATTTCGACGATTGGTGTCGTCTCAACGACGTCGCTAACCACCGTGACTGTCTTAACGGTGGTTCGGAATTCAGTCGAAGTGCCGATGGATGTATCCAGATTGATTTCAGATTGATTTGACGTGAACGAATCGTCCACCGCGTCGCCGGCAAATATTTTGGCGGCATCGGTTGCGGTCACTTTAAACACAGCGCTCTTCGCATCGATCCAAGCCTGGCGATCCGCCGATGAATCCGCTTCCTGGACAAGGAGTTTTTTGGCTGCCCAAGTTCCCAAGTTGACGGCGGTGACAGCATCGATGGATGAGTTTCCGATACGCCAATTTGCGCCTTTGGCAGGATCGGCAAAAAAGTCCGAGATGACGAGACTGTCCGCAGTGCCTTTGATACCGATCTGCAAAATGTTGCCGGCACGCACCAGCGAGACGTCGTCCAAACTAATGCCATCGAGCAAAATGGTGTTGCGATTGCTGTCGTCGAGAACAGCGTCGCGCCCGCCGCCGCGTTTCAAGACGTAGGTATCGTCTCCGGCACCACCGTCAAGGGTATCGGCACCCGCGCCACCGATGAGGGTATCGTTCCCGTTGCCGCCTTCGAGATAATCGTTACCTGTTCCGCCGTCAAGCAGGTCCGCACTATTCCCACCTTGCAAGGTATCGTTCCCCGCCAACCCATAAAGGCGGTCGTTTCCTGCGGTACCGAGTAACTGATCGTCGCCCGCCGTGCCAATCTGATCGCCGCCGCGCTCTTCCACCCGCGCCATGAAGTCCGCAAAACTTAAGGAAGAATCGTCGGCCAGTTCGACCGTCGCAATCGTGCTGCCGGCATCCAGCTGAACGACTTCGTGATTGATTTCAGTGCTGCCATAGTTGATCGTGATAATTTCGCCGGCACCGGTCTGCGTGCGTTTGGCCCGAATATCCGTGAGCGCCACATCCTCAAAAATCAGCCGGTTCTGCCCTGAGGTGTCGTGGATATTGGTGGTGCCATCGCCGCGCTTCAACACATAGGTATCGTCGCCCGCGCCGCCATCGAGCGCGTTCACGCCGGCACCCCCGGAAAGGACATCGTTGCCGGCACCGCCGGACAGGACATCGTTGCCAAGCCCGCCTACCAGCACATCACTGTCGGTGCCGCCGGTGACCCGCCCACCACTGACACCGAGAACCACGCGTGTCGGTGTATCGGGAAGCGTGACATCCAGTGGCGGAAGGTTCGAAGTGATAAACACACTGTCGATGACCTGGCCATTGGCCAAGTGAATGGCGGGAAGCGAATCGCGCCCGATGGCGTCTCTGATTATCAGGCCATCAAGTTGGTCAGGATCGTGCTTCAACACACTTGTTTTGGTGAACAGCCCCACGTCGCGGGTGCCGGTAAGCTGCACCGCGATGAAGTCCGACGCCGATGCGCTGGAGCCATACTGGATGATCGAATCCGCGTCGGGATCGTCGATGATGCTGATGCCGCTGCCATCGATAATATACGTGTCCTTGCCCAACCCACCGGCGAGGTAATTGGTTCCCGAACCGCCGATCAGGGTGTCGTCGCCGGAGCCACCGAACAGGGCATTGTCGCCTGCACCGCCATCGAGAATGTCGTTGCCTTCGCCGCCTTGCAACTGGTCGTCGCCATCCTCACCGAAGAGTTTGTCATCTCCGGTTTCGCCGAGCAGCAGGTCATTGCCCGCGCCGCCGGTGATGGTGTCGTTGCCCATGCCGCCATTGAGACCGGCTGCGGTGCCGTCGGCCGCGAGAAAGTCGCTGCCGTCCCCACCGTCGATGGTGTCGTCGCCATCCCCACCGGCGATTTGGTCGTTGCCTGCGCCGCCGAGCAGGTTGTCGTTGCCTGCGTCGCCGAAGAGTTTGTCGGCACCATCGCCGC
>JAYVKG010000301.1:0-4243 GCA_043768625.1 Betaproteobacteria bacterium | reverse complement strand
TTGACGGTGTCGCGCACCGCACCTACCCCGCGCTTGTGCCCTGCCACGCGGGGCATGAAGCGCTGCTTGGCCCAGCGACCATTGCCGTCCATGATGATGGCGACGTGCCGGGGTACGTTGCCCACGTCTGGAATGGTCTGGGTAGAGCTGTTATGCACGGCGGGACAGAAGAGTGAAGCCGGTTAAACCGACATCAACTCTTTTTCCTTTTCGGCAACGGCGTGATCGACATCTTTGATAAACCGATCGGTCAGCTTTTGCACATCGTCCTGCGCGCGTTTTTCGTCGTCCTCAGAAATCGTTTTCGCCTTTAGCGCATCTTTGAGCGCGGTGTTGGCATCGCGACGAATATTGCGTATCGCCACTTTTGCATGCTCGCCGTCGCTCTTGACCACCTTTGCCAATTCCTTGCGGCGCTCCTCCGTGAGCGCGGGCATCGGCACCCTGATGGAGTCGCCTGCGGCGGTGGGATTGAGGCCCAGGCCCGAATCGCGGATGGCCTTTTCCACTACCTGGCTAAGCTTTTTTTCCCACGGCTGCACAGTGATGGTGCGCGCATCGGTCAGGGTCACATTGGCGACCTGCTTCAAACCCATCATGGTGCCGTGATAGTCGACCTGAATGTGATCCAGCAGGCCCGTGTGGGCGCGACCGGTCCGCACCTTGGCAAGGTCATTCTTCAGGGTATCGAGCGATTTACCCATTTTTTGCTCGGATTGTTTTTTCAAGTCTGCGATGTTCATGCGCTCACTCCACAAATATGCTCAAGCGTGTACCAGTGTACCTTCATCTTCGCCCATCACGACTCTTTTGAGTGCGCCAAGCTTGAAGATCGAAAACACATTGATTGGCAATTTCTGGTCGCGGCACAACGCGATGGCGGTGGCGTCCATCACCTTCAAATTCTTGATGATTGCCTCATCAAACGTAAGCTGATGGTAGCGGGTGGCCGACTTGTCGGTCTTGGGGTCTGCCGTGTAAACGCCGTCGACCTTGGTCGCCTTCAGGACGATTTCAGCTTCCATCTCGCGGCCCCGCAATGCGGCGGCGGTGTCGGTGGTAAAGAATGGATTGCCGGTGCCGGCCGCGAACACCACCACTTTGCCTTCTTCGAGGTAGCGCATGGTCTTGCCGCGAATGTAGGGTTCGACCACCGGTTCGATATTGATTGCCGACTGAACCCGCGGCGACATTCCGGCTTTCGACAACGCATCCTGCAATGCCAATGAGTTGATCACGGTGGCCAGCATGCCCATGTAATCGGCGGTGGCACGATCCATTCCGGCCGCGCTGGTGGAAACGCCACGAAAAATGTTGCCGCCACCAATCACGATACCCATCGCAACGCCCATATCAACCACTTCCTTGATTTCGCCGACGATGCGCTCAATGGTGGGCCGATTGATACCAAAGGCATCATCGCCCATCAACGCTTCGCCGGACAGCTTAAGGAGGATTCGTTGATACTTGGGCTTGATCATATGGCTCCTGTGGAGGTTGCCTGGCGACACCACCCGGCGCAAAAGTGCCTTGGTGAGGATGCACCGGCGTTCAAAAATTCTGACCGCAGACTTAATCCGCAATCAGGCAAAAATCATCGGCCTAAGCAAACCGCGTCAGCCAACCATCAACTGCCGCCACGATCTGCGCTACCCATCGCGCCGCATGTCGCCCCCTCCCCGATGGCAGCGATACGGAAAAAGGCGTGGCGACTTGGTACCGCACCTGCCGGCACCTGTCGCTCGCCTGAAAATTTTGCTTATCTTGCCGCTGCCGCCGCCGCTTCGGCAACTTCCGCTGCGAAATCGGTCACTTTCTTTTCAATTCCTTCGCCCACCACAAACAACGTGAACGCATTGATCGCGGCACCTCTGGATTTCAGCAGCGCCTCGATCGTCAGCTTGTCGTCCTTCACAAAGGGCTGCGACAGCAACGCCACTTCCTTCATGAATTTGGCGGCTGATCCCTCCACCATTCTGGTCACGATCTCGGCAGGCTTGCCGGATTCGGCCGCCTTCTGGCGCGCGATTTCGCGTTCTTTTTCGACCAGTCCTGCAGGGACATCCGCCATGGACAAAGCGACCGGCTTCGACGCCGCAATATGCATCGCTACGTCTTTCGCCAGCATCGCGTCTCCACCGGTGATATCGACCAGTACGCCTACCTTGGCACCACCATGGATATAGCTGTTCAGCGCACCCTTGGCGGCGGTGCGCACGAAGCGCCGGATCGACAGGTTCTCACCGATCTTGCCGATCAGTGCCTTACGCGTTTCTTCGACGCTTACGCCGTTAATCGTCAGCGCCGCGAGTGCGGCAACGTCGGCCGGATTTTGAGTGGCGACCATCTCGGCCAGCTTGGCCGACAACATGAGGAAGTCGTCATTTTTCGCGACGAAATCGGTTTCGGAATTTACTTCAATCATGGCGCCCAGTTTATGGTCGGCAGAAATATAAATCGCCACCACGCCCTCGGCTGCTACGCGGCTGGCGGCTTTGCTGGCCTTGTTGCCGAGTTTCACGCGCAAAATTTCTTCGGCCTTTTCCATCAGTTCACCGGCGCCGGCCGCCACCGCGCCGGCCTCGGTCAGCGCTTTTTTGCATTCCATCATTGGTGCGTCGGTTTTCTCGCGCAGTTCTTTAACCATTGCTGCCGTGATCTCTGCCATTTCCGTTCCCTGTCCTGTTAACTGCGTTTGCTCGCCCGACAATGCCGCATCGCTGCGCCAAGCCCTGGCGATTTCTCAAGCAAAAAAATGTAACTTAAAAAAAAGGGGCCGGAGCCCCTTTTTTCCGATTTCTAACATTACTTCGCTTCTTCCTCGGTAACTTCCATCAACTCGCCACCGGGGGCGACCATTTCCTGGATTACCGCATTCTTGCCCTCCAGAATCGCGTCGGCGACGCCACGCGCATACAAGCGGATCGCACGGGTCGAGTCGTCATTACCTGGAATGACATAATCAACGCCGTCGAGCGAATTATTGGTGTCAACCACCCCGATAATCGGCACGCCGAGCTTTTTAGCTTCGGTCACCGCTATCTTGTGGTAACCGACGTCGATGACAAAAATCGCGTCCGGCACGCCGCCCATATCCTTGATACCACCCATCGAACGCTGCAATTTTTCCATTTCGCGGGTGAACATCAGAGCTTCTTTTTTGGACAACTTTTCGAAGGAATTATCTGCAGCCATTGCTTCCAATTCTTTCAGCCGCTTGATTGAGCCTTTGACGGTTTTGTAATTGGTGAGCATGCCGCCCAGCCAACGAAAATCAACGTAGGGCATACCGGCGCGTTGCGCTTCTTCCAGCACAATTTCGCGCGCTTGGCGCTTGGTACCGACAAACAGGATGGTGCCTTTATTAGACGCCAGCTGACGAACAAACTTGAGCGCGTCCTGGTACATAGGAAGCGACTTCTCAAGATTAATAATATGGATTTTGTTACGGGCACCGAAGATAAATGGTGCCATTTTGGGATTCCAGAAACGGGTCTGGTGTCCGAAATGGACGCCCGCTTCCAGCATCTGGCGCATAGTTACTGACATGAAGAACTCCAAAAGTTAAGGTTAGCCTCCCCTCACAAGACTCGCCCGGCGCTGTTTCCTGCCGCGAAAGACCTTAACGGTGTGAGGGTGTGGATTTGCCCGATCCCATATTGAACGTAATATGCGCATCGGAACAGTTTGTTATTGTAGCTCAAAATACTGAAAATAATCAAATGCCCTATGGAAACTAGAAGCATCTTTATGCTGTTTGCCATCCGCCTGGGGCTGTCGACCGCCATTCTGTGGGTGGTGTTTCGTTACCTGGGAATAATTCCCTTCGTTCTCGCCATCCCCGTCGCCGGCGTACTGCTTGCCAAACCACTCATCGAAGCGGGCGGAAGCTTTTTCCAGTGGGCCAGGAAACAACCTTATGCAGAATGGAACGGGAATTACTACGAATTCGCCGGCACGCAAATTCGCGTGCTCGAAGTTGGACCGACGCTTTGGGTGGTCGACGCCGACCTTCTGCGTGTCATCGGCGAAAAGCCCACACTGATGCTGGAGAGCTTGTTTGAGGCCAGCGATTACCAGGCGATTGCGGGTACCGAATACCACGGATTCTCTCCGGCTGGTGCAGAAAAAGTGCTTAAAAAGAGTGCTCATTTTGAAGCCGGGCGAATGCTGATGTGGCTGCAGCGCGAGGTCTACAAGCAACACGCGCGCAAACGCGATTTGGCGGCAATAAAGACTACCC
>JAYVKG010000300.1:0-7202 GCA_043768625.1 Betaproteobacteria bacterium | reverse complement strand
AGCTCAATAACCGGTTACGTGAGTGTCTAGATTGGAAAACGCCTAACGAGGTCTGGGCAGAGATGGTTAACAACGTTGCACTAAAATCCTGAGCCCGCCAAGGGAAAAGCGCGGAATGATATTACACGCGTCTCGCAAGGCATAAATGGTTGTAGAGCCGTGCTAATGCTGGAGCATCACTTTTTTAAAGGAGACCGCAGATCGGCGAAATGCGCTGTAAAGGTGCCGGTAACACGGTCAGCAAAATATCGCTTTAGCCCCTCACGAATCGTGACAAACGCCAGTTCGTCCCAAGGAATGTCTTGCTCCAGGAAAAGCGCAACTTCAAGGCTTTCAGCTCCAGCCGCATAATCCAGGTCGTCGAGTGTGGCCAGGAACAAAACATAGACTTGGCTAATTGCAGGTAACGAATAGCTGGCGTAAAGTTTTTCCACGGTGATACGAGCGCCTGCTTCTTCAAGCGTCTCGCGAATTGCCCCTTCGGCGAGCGTCTCGCCTTCTTCCATAAATCCTGCCGGCAGGGTCCATTTCCCATAGCGTGGCTCAATGGCGCGCCTGCAGAGCAGAATTTGTTCGCCCCAGACCGGAATGCTGCCGACCACAATCTTTGGGTTGACGTAGTGGGTGTGGCCGCAATGAGCACAAATATCGCGTTCACGATCGTCGCCGGCCGGGATGCGTCGTTCAATTTTTTCAGCGCCGCATTGTGAGCAGAATTTGATCGTCATCTGGAGTGGAAAACAGCGCGTTCAGTGTGTGCACGCGAAGGCGTGCAGAGGCGTTACTACAGGGCTACCATGTTAGCATGCGCGCTCTCGTTCCCGAGCCGATGCAGTCACGTAACGATGTGATTTGAAGGGATTTTGTGAATTTTCAACAGTCGAAAGCAATGCGGTTGCTGTGGCCATTAATAGCGGTAAGCCTATGGTCTAGTATCGCGCACGCCGAAGTGGTGGTGGTACTTAATTCCGGCGAAGGTACCGTCAGCCTGATTGACAAGGCAACGATGGTCGAAACCAGGCGGTTTGCGGTCGGCAAAGAGCCGCATCACCTCATGGCGACCGCCGACGATCAACTTTTAATCGTCGCCAATGCAACCTCTAATGATCTGGTGTTCCTCGATCCATTGACTGGTGAAATCAAGCGACGTCTGGACAAAATTTCCGATCCATACCAAATTGGTTTTAGTCCGGATAAAAAATGGTTTGTCTCGGTGAGCTTGCGGCTCGACCGCGTCGATATTTATAGTGGTGCTGATTTCAGTTTGATCAAGCGCCTTCCGGCGCCCAGCGCGCCCAGCCACGTCGGGTTTAGCAGAGACAGCTCGCTAGCCTTCGTTACTTTGCAGGACTCCAACGAGCTCGCCGCGTTCGATCTCAACTCGCAGAGCGAGAAGTGGAAAATTCCGGTGGGTAAAATGCCTGCCGGTGTCTGGTTGACGCCAGATGACAAGTACGCCCTGATCGGTATGACTGGCGAAGACTACGTGCAGGTGATTGACTGGCGCGCAAAAAAAACGATCAAGAAAATTGCCACCGGCAAGGGCGCGCATAACTTCCTGGCGATGGGCGACGGCAAACATCTGTTGGTCAGCAATCGAGTTTCAAATACCGTCAACATCATCGACCAATCGACACTCGCCGTGGTCGATACCATCAACGTCCCGGGTGGGCCTGATTGCATGGAGCTAACCAAGGACGGCAGACAATTGTGGGTGACTTCGCGCTGGATCAAGAAGGTGACCGTCATCGACATGGTGAGCAAACGAATCGTCAAGCAAATTCCTGTGGGCAAATCGCCGCATGGAATTTATTTTTTCAGCCATGCAGCCCGCAATTAGCCCGTTCTGACATGAAGTGGTTGGTTGCATGGGCATTTTCTTTGTCGTACTGCGCCGTTGCAGACGCGGCGAGGTGCCTCGGTACCGTCTATCTCACCATCGATACGGGTAATATGCAGCCTGCCGAGGAAATGGCGGGAATACTGAAAAAGCACGACATCAAGGCAACCTTTTTTCTTGCCAACGAAAAAACGACACGCGGCGATACATCGATGGCCCCGGCGTGGACGAAATACTGGCAGGCGCGCGCGGATGAAGGGCATGCTTTCGGATCACATACGTGGCGGCATTGGGTTTTTAAGCGTGATGTTGGTCCCGACAAGGTTTCCTACGTGGCGGCGGGGGAGAAAGACGGGGCGACGCTGGATGAAAACGGCGTATGCGCGGAATTACAACATTCTGAAGGTGCTTTCAAGGCCATGACTGGCCGGGGTTTTGACGGCATCTGGCGCGCCCCGGGGGGCAAGCTCACCCCTAACGTTGTACGGTTTGCAGCAGCTTGCGGGTACAGGCACGTGCCGTGGAGCACCGCCGGATTTTCGGGCGACGAGCTGCCGAGTGACAAATTCCCATCGGACAAATTAATTAAAACGCAGATTCGCAATATCAGCAACGGCGATATCCTGCTTTGGCATCTGGGTATCTGGTCGCGCAAAGACCCGCTTTATATGCGTTTAGATGAACTCATTAGCGGATTGAAAGCCAAAGGCTTGTGTTTTGCGCGTATTACCGAACATCCACGTTGGAAAAAATAGATGTTTGATGCTTTTTTTACATTTGTAAGTGAGCAATTTGCCGCGTTGCACGGACTTGTATTTGAGACCGGCGTATTGCCGGTACTTCATTGGTTGGGCCTCGGTGGATACGCAGAACAGGCGTTCGACGGTACCGAAATTTTCCTCATCGGTGCCATCGAGATTACCTTATTGGCGATGATATTGGGCTGGGTGGAAAAGTGGCGTCCAGCCGAGGTGCAGGCGGACGATGGCGCCAGACGAATCGATGTGATTTACACAATGTTGCATCGCCTTGGCTTTATTCCATTGCTTATGTTTCTGTCGCTGGGACCGATTGTGGATGCAGTCGACGGTCAGTTGCGCATGCATGAAATCATCCCGTGGAAGCTAGAAGATGCGTTTCCCACTTTCAATACTTCTCCCTGGTTATCGTTCCTCTGCTACTTTGTCATTCTTGATCTTGTTTCGTATTGGTTGCACCGGGCACAACACAAATTCAATTTTTGGTGGGCACTGCACAGCCTGCACCATTCGCAGAAGCAGATGAGTTTCTGGTCGGACGACCGTAATCACTTGCTCGATGACTTCGTGATTGACGGTGCATTTGCAGTAGTGGCGTTGCTGATCGGAGTTGCACCGGGGCAGTTTGTCATGATAGTGGTAGCCACGCGGGTCGTCGAGAGCTTGTCGCATGCGAATCTGAGGCTTTCGTTTGGCCGTATTGGTAAATATATGTTGGTAAGTCCGCGGTTTCACCGCATTCATCACGGCATCGGCGTAGGGCACGAAGGACCCGTGAGAGGCTGTAACTTTGCGGTATTGTTGCCGGTTTGGGATGTGATTTTTCGTACCGCAAATTTTGACAATAGTTACCCGTCGACAGGCGTACGCGACCAGCTTGACGGGGCAGAATACGGTCGCGGATTTTGGGCGCAACAGTGGCTGGGTTTAAAGCGACTGGTAGGGGTATTTTCGAAGTAGGGAGTTCTAAATGAAATCAAGGAATTGAAAATGCGTGTCCAAATAATCTGGTTGCAGTGTGTCGCGGTTTGCACGGTCGGTCTTTTATCGGCCGGCACTGCTGCTGCGATTGCAACTGGTAATGAAATGCCGAGCCGCGTGACACTAAGTGGCGTGCCGGAAGAAAAAGTAACGTTGCGTTCCAGCACCGCACCCGTCACCAGCATTTCGCTGGCGCCGACCGCGAATGAATTAGAGATAGCAGCACTGGGCAACCGGTTTCGGCAATCTGGCGTAACCGGCATGGCCGGGATTCTTGGCCTCAAGTCGCCGCCGGTGCGCGGTTCGGCGCCGCGTCGGGTGGGTGCGGTATTTCCCGGTGGTGTGGATGCAAATGTGACGCAGTGGGAAGCGGTCCGCGGTGGTGGACGGCTCACGCATTTTCGAATTACCTCGGCGGGGGCCAAAGGCATTCGCGCAAAGTTGGTGATGTCACCGGCGCTGACCAAGGGTGAATTGCGGGTGGTGAGCAACGGCGCGGACGAAGCAGCCGTAGTGCCTTTGCATGCTAGTTTAAACGGTGAAATCTGGACTCCTTACACCGAAAGCGAAACACAAATTGTCGAGGTGTACACCACGGAAGCCGTAAACGGCGTCAAGATCAAGGTCGAAAAGGTGGGGCATTTCGTTGAATCCCCTTGGACTTTGAAATCGCCAGGGGAGCCAGCCCAGCCCACCGCCACCGGAATTGGCGGCGCCGGCGCTTGTACGGTAAATGTCACCTGCGCGATTGCCGACGACCCGCTCAATGGTGGCGCCATCTCGGAACGCCGCAAATCAGTAGCGCTGATGACTTTTGCCAGTGGCGGTCAAATATTCTTGTGCACTGGCACTCTGATCAATTCAGCGGTTCAGCAAAATTTCTTTCTAACGGCAAATCATTGTATTGCCACCCAAGACGAGGCGTCCAGCATTGAAACGCGCTGGTTTTATGAATCGAGTACTTGTAGTGCGAATGTGGTCGGTGTTTCGCAAAGCGTCAGTGGCGGCGCGCAAATGCTGTTTACCAACCAGTTTGTAGATTCAACTTTACTTCGCCTTAATGGGTCGCCTCCTGCCGGTGCCATCTTTGCCGGTTGGGATTCAAATCCGCTGGCGGTAAACTCTCCCATCGTTTCGCTCAGTCACCCTGCGGGCGATTTAATGAAAGCGGCCATTGGCGTGATATCGGTCCCAGGCAATACGACGGGCTTGATCCGACTGCAGGGCTACGAGCAGCCAATGTACGGCGCTTTGTTCAGTCGCGGCATCATTGAAGGCGGCTCTTCGGGTTCAGGATTGTTCACGCTAAACAACGGATCGCTGCAGCTGCGCGGGGTGCTCTCCAGTTCCACATTGCGCAACAGCCCCGGTGGTTTATCGTGCACGGACACCAACGAGAACGCAAACTACGGGCGCTTCGATTATTTTTATCCGCAGATTGCACCGATACTCAACGGCACGCCATATCCGCCGGATGATGCGCCCAATCAGCCGACGCCCTCGGCTGCGTTACTTACGTTTGACGCGCCAAAGACCGCAACGCTGAATTACGTGGGTGACATCGATACCTTCCGCATCAACGTTGGGCAGACCGGTACGATTTACTTGAAATCGAGCGGCGGTTATGACTTGATTGGCGGCCTGCTCGATGCCGATGGCAAGACACTTGAAACTGCTACGCTCAAAGCGACCAACGATGACGCAGATGTTGGCTCGAACGACTTCGGCATTACATGGCAAGTTACGCCGGGTACCTACTATCTGAACATAGCGCCCTGGGTGCCGACGGATCTGACACCAAATGGATATAGCGTGACGGCAACATTTACCACTGCCACCACCAACTATACGTCTCTATGGTGGGCCGGCGCTGCAGAGAGCGGTTGGGGGATGAATTTGAATCATCAGGGCAACATCATTTTCGGTACGCTGTTTACCTACGATGATGCAGGCCGGGGCATGTGGCTGATTCTGAGCCGTGGGGATCGCCAGCCCGACGGCAGCTACTTCGGTGCTTTGTACCGAACGACGGGTCCGGCGTTCAATGCGAATCCGTTTACACCGATCAGCACCGCCAATCTCACTCAGGTCGGCAACATGCGCCTGTCCTTTTCCGGCCCGGATAGCGGCACGCTGGTGTACAGCGTCGACGCCCGCACCGTCACCAAGTCGATCACCAAGCAAACTTTTGCTACCCAGCCAAGCTGCACTTTTTCCGGAACCAACCGTACCCAAAACGACAACTACCAGGATCTGTGGTGGAATCCGAGCGAGTCAGGATGGGGTATAAACCTCTCCCACCAGAGTGACATAATGTTTGCCACGTTATTTACCTATGACACTGCTGGCAAAAACATGTGGCTTATCCTGTCGCGCGGTGACCGAATTTCAGGGACGCAAAACTTTAGCGGTGCACTGTACCGGACCACCGGACCCAAGTTTGATGCAATTCCATTCACGCCAATTGGCCCGGCCAATCTAAAACAAGTAGGCAACATGCGGCTAGAGTTTGCCGATGGCAATAACGCGAAGTTAATTTACGACGTCGACGGTGTTTCGGTCACAAAAGACATTCAGCGTCAGACTTTCGATCCGTTCCGATCAAGCTGTGTCAAGCCGTAACGTTAACGGCATTAGTTCAAAAAAAGGGCACCGCAGGGTGCCCTTTTTGTCGTGACGGTACGGTCAGGTGCAACGTATAATTCGCTTTTCGCACGATGCGCATCAGCAGCAGCACCCCCCCCGACTTTCCAACAATAGCCTCAGTAGATGAATTCTCCTGTCCTGCCAATACTGACGGCCCGGGTCGAGTCACTCGACTACGAAGGACGCGGTGTTGCCCATGTTGATGGCAAGGCCGTGTTTATCGCCGGCGCGCTTCCGAAGGAGCTGGTGCAATATCAGCCATCACGCAAAAAAAAGAATTTCGAAACGGCGACGCTTCTAAAAATAATTAATGCGTCGCCTGACCGCAAGTTGCCAGGTTGCAGTTTCTACGATATTTGCGGTGGGTGCGCGTTGCAGCACGCCGATTCGCGTTTGCAGGTCGCTGCCAAGCAACGGGTGCTGGAAGACAATCTAGCCCGCATTGGCAAGGTCACCGCGGAGCGTATCCTGCCGCCGATTTACGCTTCGCAATGGCAGTACCGGCACCGTGCGCGACTGTCGGTAAATTACGTGGCTAAAAAAGGCGGCGTGCTGGTTGGGTTTCGTGAAAAAAAATCCAGCTATGTGGCTGACATGCATTCCTGTGAAGTACTTGCCGGGGGTGTCGGGCGCATGATTGACCCGCTTCGTGAAGTCCTGTCCACGCTCGAGATGCGCAACCGTATTCCGCAGATTGAAGTCGCAGTGGGGGAGTTGGTCACGGCGCTGGTGTTGCGAATCCTTGAGCCGCTGGGCGCGGCCGATGCAGCGAAGCTTAAAATATTCGCCGATGCCCACAGCATCCAGTGGTGGTTGCAGGCAAAAGGACCGGAGACGGCGGTTCCATGGTATCCGCTTGACGCGCCGCCGCTCACTTATTTACTGCCGGAATTTGCGCTCGATCTAAATTTTCGCCCTACCGAATTCACGCAGGTAAACCACGCAGCCAATCGCTTAATGGTGAATCGGGCAATGAA
>JAYVKG010000299.1:0-18949 GCA_043768625.1 Betaproteobacteria bacterium | reverse complement strand
CCTGCGCTGTGCTTGTTTTTTACATGGTGTGCTGGCGGCTGGCGCAGGTCGACCTTGTTAAACTGGTCACAGGGTTGCCCAAGCTTGCCCACTGGCTGGCGCAGGCGTGGCCGCCCAAACTCGATGAATTGCCGCTATTTACGCTGCGCATCGCCGAGACAGTGGCGATGGCTGCGATCGGCACCACCATTGCCACAGTGCTGGCGATTCCGATGGCGGTGTTCGCCAGCCGCAACATAACGCCGTTCCCGCGCCTTTACTATCCGGCGCGCTGGTTTTTGAATGCGCTTCGCGGCATCGATTCATTCGTATTTGCCCTGCTGTTTGTCGCGGCGGTAGGATTGGGGCCGTTTGCCGGGGTGCTGGGGATCGCGTTGCATACCTGGGGAAGTGCCGCCAAGTTTTTTGCCGATCATATTGAGAATGCGCAATTGGGGCCGCTGGAAGCGGTGCGCACCACGGGTGCCGGTCGCGGCACGGCGATCGTCTTTGCGCTGCTTCCAGACATACTACCAGTGCTACTCTCGACCACTTTGTTCTGGTGGGAATTTAACGTGAGGGCGTCAACGGTCCTCGGGGTGGTGGGAGCAGGTGGGATCGGCCTGGAACTAAAAAACAGTATGGATCTGCTAGATTTTCCACGTCTGTTTACCATCATTGCGTTGATCTTAATCGTTGTGACCGTCCTTGACCAAGTCAGCGGTTGGCTACGAAAGCGCTTGATATGAGTGTCGCCAAGACACTTTTTGAGGTGCGCGGCGCGTGCAAGGCCTTCAACGGTCTTCGTGCAATCCATGCCGTAAATTTCCGGGTAAATCGCGGTGAATTTGTCGCCGTACTCGGGCCCAGCGGGGCCGGCAAGACTACGTTGTTTCGCTGTTTAGCGGGCCTTACACCGATGGACGCAGGAGCGGCCTATCTGAAAGGTCGCGATGTGGCAGGGTTTAATGGCCGTGAGCGCCGCCACATTGCGGTCGTATTCCAGCAATTCAACCTCGTCAGCCGGTTGAGTGCGTTGCAGAATGTGCTGGCGGGGCGACTTGGCTACGTACCAGCCTGGCGTGGGTGGTTGCGCCGTTTCTCGCGTGCAGATGTGTTGCTCGCGCTGCAATGTCTTGAACGAGTTGGTTTGCTGGCGCAAGCGGCGCAGCGTGCTGATACGTTATCGGGTGGTCAGCAGCAGAGGGTGGCGATTGCCCGTGCCCTGGCGCAGCAGCCGGATGTGATCATTGCCGACGAACCGGTTGCGAGTCTGGATCCCCGCATCGGCGGTGGTATTCTGGAACTGCTGCGTTCAATTTGCCACGCCGACGCTGACGGAGTCGCGGTGATTTGTAGCTTGCATCAGCCGCATTTCGCCAAGCAGTATGCCGACCGTGTCGTCGGCATGGCGAGCGGCCGCATCGTCATCGACCAGCCTGCCGCCGGGTTTCCTGAAAGCGCGCTGAATGAAGTATATGGCAGAGACATTGCGGGGTCGGATGCGAACCGCGTTATCGTTCCAGAAATTGCAGGCGCGTAAATAAATGCTAAAAAAGGAGAAGTTGATGACATTATCTACACAGCATCCGCAACCCGCAGATGTAAGTTTTGACGGCGGCGAACTGGATTGCGGTAACGGCTTACTGCTGCTGATCAGGAAGCACATCGACCCGCTTGATCGTGGCGGCTTGCTGGAAATCCGGTCTACCGAGATTTCGGTCGATGAAGACCTGCCTGCATGGTGCCGCATGACGGGCAACGAACTGGTGTCATTTACCAAGCAGGATAAGCAGCGCAGCTTTCTGGTCGCCAAAGGTACGCTGGCTGAACGTAAGTCTGTTGCCCCGTCGACGCCCGTTGTTAAAACGGGCGCGGCGCTCGTTAAGGTCAAGCCGCTTCTGGTCTTTCCTGCGCCGGCTCCCGCGCCGGTCATACGGCCGCTATCGGTCATGGGTATCGGTAGCTGGCCGCGCCCGCGGTGGATGTTGCAAGCGGTGCATGAACACATGGAAGGACGGCTCGATGAAGCCGCTTTCCAAGCCACGGCAGACGACGCGGTGCGCCTTGCCATCGGCGCGCAGCTGCGCGCGGGTGCCGACGTAATATCGGACGGCGAACAGCGCCGCGATAGTTATTCCAGTTTTGTTGCATCACGTCTGGACAACTGTCAGTTGATTCCGCTCACCGATTTGTTACCGCTGGTGGATGACCCAGAAGAGTTCGAACGAGAATTGCGCGCGCTCGACGTACCTGCCGGTGACGTGCGTCATCCCGCCGTGTTCGGGCCGCTTGGCCGCAGCCGGGGGATTGCGGTACATGAGGTCGAGTTTGCGCGCACGCTGACGGATCGCCCGGTAAAGGTGGCACTACCCGGACCCTATCTGCTGACCCGCACCATGTGGATGGAATGCATTTCTGATCGCGCCTATGCTAACCGCGAGGATCTCGCGCTCGATATCGTGCGGGTATTGCGTGAAGAAATCGCCTGCCTGCTGGCCGCCGGTACGGCGCTGGTGCAACTGGATGAGCCGGTGCTATCCGAAGTCGTCTTCAGCGGTCCCGCCAACCAGCGTAGCTTCATGTGTGGTGCACTGTCCGCGAAAAGCGATAGTCCGGTCGAGCTCGCCTTCGCGCGGGATTTGGTAAACGCCGTTACCGAAGGATTTCCGCGTGAGCGCATTGCGCTGCACATGTGCCGGGGCAACTGGACCGCTGATGAGAGCAAAGCCCTATCAGGCAACTATCGACCGTTGGTCGACACCTTGGGTCAAATGCGCGTCGGGACATTACTGCTTGAGCTGTGTACGCCGCGTGCCGGAGAAATGGAAATTCTGAAAACGCTACCCGACGACATCCGCATTGGTGTGGGTGCCTGCAATCAGAAGCACGCGCACGTCGAATCGGTCGACTCGATCGTGAGCCACGTCGAGCACGCGATCAGGCTATTCGGTGCCGACCGTGTGCTGTTGACGCCGGATTGCGGCTTTGCAACCTTTGCCGACAACCCGCTCAATTCTGACAGTGTGGCCGAAGCGAAGTTGGCGGCGCTGGCACAAGCGGCAGGGATATTGCGCGGGCGACATCATATTGCATGAGATTGCCGACTGCGTACAGGCACGCTTTCCCGCTGTCTTCACGCCAGCGTGCCACCATTGCCATCGCCGGTGGTAACAACAACGGCGGGCTGCATTTTTACATTGCGGTAAAAAAACGCGTACAGCGTGGGCAGCACGATCAGCGTTAATACGGTTGCTGAAATTAGCCCGCCAATCACCACCACGGCCAGCGGGCGCTGCGTCTCCGCGCCGATGCTGTGCGACAACGCCATGGGTAACAATCCCAGCATCGCAAGAAGGGCGGTCATCAAAACCGTCCGCAGGCGCATGAGCGAGCCCTCGGTAATGGCTTGCAACAACGGCATGCCGCCGGCTCGCAATTCGTTGAAATAGGTGACCATCACCACGCCGTTCAACACCGCCTGCCCAAACAATGCGATGAAGCCGATCGCCGCCGAAACCGACAACGGTATACCAGTCAAGAGCAGCGCGCAGACGCCGCCGATGAGCGCAAACGGTATATTGGCAATAATCAGCGCCGCGCTTTTGAGCGATTTGAAAGCGTCGAACAACAACACAAAAATCAGCAGGATCGACAGCGGCACGATCCACGACAGCCTCTTCATCGCCCGCTCCTGATTCTCGAATTCCCCGGACCAGGTCACCTCTTCGCCGTTGTTCAGCTCGCTCATGTTGCCGACTTTCGCCTGCATGTCCTTGACCACGCTACCCATGTCACGATCACGGATGAACACCCCAACAGAAATCACCCGGCGGCCGTTTTCACGGGCAATATCCATCGCGCCGGACACACTCTTGAAACGTGCCAACTGCGACAACGGTACCTGGGCGCCGTTGGGACTGGCGACCAGAAGATTGGGTAAATTGGGCAGCACGCGTTCAGACGCTTTAAGACGCAACATGACGCTGAAATGCTGCTCGCCCTCCCATAGTTCAGAACTTGCTTTTCCCGCCAACGCGGTCTCGATCAAATCCTGGATATCGCCAATATTTATTCCATGGTGCGCTGCGGCTGCACGATCAATGTCAATCACGTATTGCGGCAGAGAGCCGTCGCGATCAATAAACGCCCGCGCCACGCCCGGCACATCGGCAATTCTGGAAAGAATCCGGTCAGCATGTTGTTTTAGTCGATCCAGGTCATCGCCTCGCACCTTGATCACGATCTGTCCATCTACCTGTGAAATGCTTTCGAGCACATTGTCTCGAATCGGCTGCGAGAACGAAGGCTCCACGCCCGGCAATGCCGAGACTGCCGAATCGAGTTCCTTGATTAGCTGCTCTTTATTTTTCCCGGCGCGCCACGTGGCTTCCGACTTTAGGTCAACGAGAAATTCTGCGCTGCTGAATATTTTCGGATCGGTGCCATCATCCGGTCGACCGACCTTTGAAATCACCGTTGCCACCTCGGGAATACTGCGCAGCGCATTGCGAATGTTACGTGCCTGCTCCTGCGCTTCTGCGGCCGATACCGATGGCGGCAACGCCACGTTCACCCAGATAGATCCTTCGTTCAGTTCGGGCAGGAATTCACTGCCGATTTGTGAAGCGGCTAACAATGTCAGCGCCAGTGCCGCCACTGCGGTGCTGATGACCCGCTTGGGACGCACAATGGCCCAGGCGAGCATCGGCAGATAGCGCTGTTTCAACCACGTTACCAGGTTGTTGTCGCCATGCTTTAAGCCGCGCTTAAGCAATAAATGACATAGCAGCGGCACCAGCGTCAGCGACAGGATGAGCGAGCCGATTAGCGCGGAGGTAACGGTCCACGCCATCGGTGAAAAAATGCGTCCTTCGTGCCGTTGCAGGGTAAAAATAGGGATGTGTGCAGCAATGATGATGATCATTGAAAACACCATGGGGCGACCAACCTCTAGCGTCGCGTCGAACACCGCGGTGAGCCGTTTCGCATGATTGGAAAGCTGCGACGCGCTTAATTCGGAAAGTTTCCGCACGATGTTTTCAACCACGATCACCGCACCATCGACAATGATGCCGAAATCCATCGCGCCGAGCGAAAGTAGATTGGCGGGAATGCCGACAAAACTCAAGCCCATGAATGTAGCCAGCAAGGCCAGCGGAATGACCAGCGCAACGATGAGCGCGGCGCGTACATTCGCCAGAAACAGATACAGCACGGCCAGCACCAGCAGCGCACCTTCAAGCAGATTGATAAAGACTGTCTTTAGGGTTTTTTCAATTAGCCAGGAGCGATCGTAATAAGGGACGATCTCTACGCCTTTGGGAAGCACGCTGCGATTGACGGCGGCGATTTTTTCCTTCAACGCCTTCAGCACCGCAGACGGATTTTCGCCCTTGCGCATTACCACGACACCGCTGACGATGTCGTCGGCATCGTCCTGTCCGACTAAACCTTGCGGCGGCGCGCCACCGACTTTGACGTCGGCAATATCGCGCACCAGAATTGGTGTGCCCTTATTTTCAGCGACAACAATTTGGCCAATGTCAGCCGATGATCGCAAGCTGCCCAAGCTGCGCACCAGAAACTGCTGGCGACCCTGGGTGATACCGCCACCACCGGCGTTGGAATTTCCGCGCTGCAAGGCTGCGAACAATTGGGCCAACGTGATCTTATAGTCGCGCATGCGCGCAAGGTCGGGATTGACTTCGTACTGCTTGATCGCGCCGCCCATGGTCACCAAGTCGGCAACGCCTGGCACCTGCCGCAACTGTTTTTCAACTACCCAATCCTGCAACGTTCGCAATTCCTGTGCAGAGAGCAAATCCCCCTTCAATCGAAAGCGGAATATTTCGCCGATTGCGGTCGCCAGCGGCGCCAGATCGGGCGCGACTCCGGGAGGAAGATCAACGCCGCGCAAACGCTCAATAACCTGCTGACGCACCAATTGGTCACTGGGCTTGTCGTTAAAAGTGAGAATGATGAACGACAAGCCATATTGCGTGTGTGAAAACATTCGCACCTGGTTTGGCATGCCGGCCAGTGCGGTTTCAATGGGGATGGTGACCTGTCTTTCGACCTCCTCGGCAGCACGACCGGGGTAGAGCGCGATTACATTGGCCTGGGTATCGGACACATCAGGAAACGCCTCGATGGGCAGATTCAAAAAGGCCAAAATGCCGCCGCCGACAAACAGCAGCATGCCAAGGAAAACAAATAGGGGCTGTGCAAGCGAAAACGAAACGATTCGCTTGATCATTTCTTGTTATCTGCGGGCGTGGCGGGTGTCACCTGTGATTTGACTAAGGCGGACTTTGCCGTCGCAGGCTGCGCGTCCACATTGTCCACCTCTTTGGTCTGCCGCTGGGTGGCAAATAATTGTTGGATGAAAAGATTGCCCCCTACAACCACTTCCTCACCAACCCCGAGACCATTGGTAACTGCAATCGCCTCGTCGAATTCCGCACCAACCGTCACAGCGCGTCGCACAAACGCATTGCCAGTGCCGCGCACAAAGACGAATTGACGGTTGCCGATCAGAAATACCGCGCGCGCCGGGGCCACCGGATCATTGCCTTTCGGCAGAGTCACCCTGGCAGAAACGAACATTTCTGCTTTGAGTCGCCGATCACGGTTTGGCACGTGCGCCCGTACTTTCACCGTGCGGGTTACCGGGTCAACAAAATCGGCCACCTGACGGATATCGCCTGCAAATGAATCATCGCGGTACTGACTGGAAAGTACCACGATTGGGGCGCCCGGCTTGAGATATTGCAGTACTGATTCATTCGCATCAAGCAACAGCCACAGCGAGGTCGGGTCGGTCACCACAAACTGCGGCGCGCCCGGCTGGTCGGGACGCAATTCCTGCCCCGGGTTGATATTGCGCTCGACGATTGTTCCGGCAATCGGACTCTTCAACGGATATTTCTGGTCAACGGTTCTGGCAGAAGCGCCATAAAGTTTTAATCGGCCCTGCGCGCGTTCAGACTCTGCCTCGGCGCGGGCGAAGTCCGTTTCAGCTTGCTGTAAATCCTTTGCGGCGGTAATTCCGTTTGCCTGAAGTTCGCGACTGCGCTCGACGTTTTTCCCTGCCAGCGCGAGATCGGCCGCGGCGCGGCGTGCATCAGTCTGCGCCGAGCCGAATTCTGCTGACGCGAGTTCCGCCAAAACCTGTCCTGCCGACACCCGATCACCGACTTGCGATGCGATGCGCCCAACACGGCCAGCAAATGGGGTAAAAACCCGTACGGTGTGTTCTTCGTCCCACACCAACCTGCCACGCAGCGTCACCTCGCGTTCGGTGGGTTCGCGGACTTTCTCGACCACAATGCCCTTGAAGGCAAGACTGTCAGCAGGAAAAGTAATGGTTTCGCCGACGATGCGCGGTGCAGCGGGCTCGGGACTCTCATCCTTTTTGTTGCATGCGGTGAGCACCATTCCACAGCCGACCAGCAGGGAAAAGACTAGGTGTTTACGGCATTTCATGAATGTCACCAGCTGAGTCTGTCGCTATATTCGATGCGGCTTCCAGCACACTTTTCCAACGCGCCCAGGCGCGTGCGAATTCGCCTTGCGCACTTACGGCATCTACCTGCACCTGTCTCAGGGAGCGCCTCGCATCGAGCAGGTCCAGTACGCCAGTCGCACCTTTGTTGTAGGCAAACTCGGCTGCCCTGGCCACTTCCTGCGCAACCGGCAAAATGTCGCGTTCCACCCGCTGCATTTTTTCGGCAGCGGCAGCATATTCCGCGTGCGAAAGCGCGGCCTCCGCGCGAGCCAGCGCCATTTGCCTGGCCAGCATATCGCGTGCGGTATCAAAATCGACCTGCGCACGGCGTTTTTCGCCTTCATTCGCGTGGTGCAAAAATAGCGGCACAGACAAGGAGAAGCCAAATGAGTTGCCGGTGCCTTGTGGATTCGCTTCCGATACCGGCCAACGATCAAATTGAACAGCAACGGTCCAGTCACGGGTGCTGCTCGACAGCGCCAGATCTCGTGCGGCTTCCGCCGCAGCGACCCGTTGACGGGCGGCGCTGACATCGCCACGACTCGCAAAAAGTGCATCACTTATTTCCGTCTCGGCAGCAGTCGCATCTTCGTGCGGTACCGCAAATTTCAATGTCAGTTGCTGGGCGTAACGATCAATCCCGATCAACTTGGCAAGCTCAATCTGCAGCCGTTTCGAATCTGCCTCAGCCTGGCGCGCATCATTACCCGCTCGCGCCGCATCCAGCTTGATCCGATTGACATCGGCGGGGGCAATATCACCGGCACGCTGGCGTTTTTCGGCAGCAGTAAGCGTTTGTGCAAACAGCGCCGTTGCTTCCTGCGTCAATCGCCTGCGCGCCTGCGCGACTGCCAAATCAAAATAGGCAGACCGGGTGGCCAATCTCTGCAGACGCCTGACTTCGGCCAAGTCTGAGCGTGATGCAGCTAACAACGCGTCGTACTGACGTTGCCGCTTGTCAAGCTTGCCGC
The DNA here is from genome assembly GCA_043768625.1 of Betaproteobacteria bacterium. Lineage (GTDB taxonomy): Bacteria > Pseudomonadota > Gammaproteobacteria > Burkholderiales > Usitatibacteraceae > UKL13-2. The sequence continues at coordinate 10,489 of JAYVKG010000299.1, read as the reverse complement.
CACGTTCAAACAATTGTTCCAGACGCACGGACGAATCGATTGTCTTATCGCGCAAGTTGCCTGATCCGATGCCGATTCGCGGGTTGATGTTGTTGGCACCCAGCGTTAAGGTGGGGTTTGCGCGCTGACCAGCGGTCATGCGGTCGGCAGTTGCTGCCTCGACCGTACGGTATGCAGCAAGGATATCGCGGTTACAGCGGTCGAGTCGCGCCTCGGCTATCTCGATCGTCAATGACGACGCACTTGATTCTGCGAGTGGCGCGCAATTGCTGGTTTCTGATCGTACGTCAGGTACCGCCCAACATATTGCCAGCAAAAAGAAAACCGCCCACCTCACCCGCATCGACACTGCCTTTTATTTCGCCTGGACAAGACGCCAACTTTAGCATGGCAAGCATTCGTCCGGCCAGTGAAAAACTTGCTGCGGCGTTCGCCAGCGGATGCTGGTAAGTTACAACAGCGGCGCAATCCTGACCTTGCTCAATGGCGAACACACTGATTCTGTTAATCTCTGCAAAGAAAAGACGCATGCGGCAGGTGCCGCCAGCGAAACGGTCATCACGAAACACAGCGGAGGGTTACATGATTTATAAGTCGATGCAATTGGTTCGGCGCGTGACGCGCTTACTGATGTCGGCAACTGTCGTGCTGGTGGCGGCGTTGCCAGCAATTTCGGCCGCGCAGGATTACCCGGTCAAACCGATCAAACTTATCATTCCCTATCCACCGGGTGGCGCGACCGATGTGATCGGACGCATCGTGGCACTAAAAATGTCAGAAGCGTTGGGTCAACAACTGATTGTCGATAACCGCGCCGGAGCCACCGGCTCGATCGGTGCCGGGGCCGCTGCCACGGCACCTGCGGATGGATACACACTTTTATTGGGCGCGCTTACCAGCCACTCAATCAACGCCGCACTCCAGCCCAATCTCCCGTTCGATCTGGCCAAAGATTTTGTGCCGATCGGTGTGATTGGGCAAGTGCCACTGATTTTCGTGGTCAATCCAAAAATGCCGGTGAAAACGTTGAAGGAGTTGATCGCCTACACCAAAGCGCATCCGGGCGTTTCTTTTGCGTCGTCAGGAAACGGCTCGCCGCAACACATGGCCGGTGAATTGTTCAAGTCAATGACCAGGCTCGATATGCTGCATGTACCTTACAAAGGCAGCGGCCCGGCGATGAATGACCTGATTGGTGGCCAGGTTCAGACCATGATCGAGACCATGCCCGCATCGCTGCAACACATCAAGGCGGGGAGTTTGCGTGCCTTGGCAGTTGCCTTGCCGGCGCGTTCGGCTAATTTGCCGGATGTACCGACGGCGGCTGAAGCCGGTCTGCCCGATTTTGTCGTGACCTCAATGTTCGGCCTGCTGGCGCCAGTCAAGACGGCGCCTGTAATCGTCGCCAAGCTCACCGCAGCGCTGGAAAAAGTGCTGGCGTCAGCGGATACGCGGGCGCGCATGGATGCACAGGGTGTGGTCACTGGCTATTTGAATCCGGCCGATAGCGCCAAGCGCATCAGGGCGGAAATAGACAAATGGACGAAAGTTGCGCAAGACGCCAACATCAAGCTCGAGTAACTGGATGACATCGAACGCCGGCCGGGGTCTCACCCGGGGCCTCACTTCCTACGGAGATAGTGGTTTTTCACTGTTCCTGCGCAAAGCCTTTATTAAAGCGATGGGTTTCAGCGATGATGCGTTGGATCGTCCGATCATTGGCATCACCAACACCTACAGCGACTTCAACCCCTGTCACGGCAACGTCCCTCAGATCATCGAGGCGGTGAAGCGCGGCGTGATGCAGGCAGGCGGCATGCCGTTTGTGTTCCCCACCATTTCGATCGGCGAGTCGTTTGCCTATCCAACCAGTATGTACCTGCGCAATCTGATGGCGCTGGATACCGAGGAAATGATGCGCGCACAGCCGGTCGATGCAGTGGTGCTGATCGGCGGTTGTGACAAAACCATCCCGGCGCAATTAATGGCGGCAGCGTCGCTGGATATTCCCTCGATCATCATCCCCACCGGTCCCATGCTCACCGGCGAACACAAAGGTGAACGGCTTGGCGCGTGCACCGATTGCCGGCGCTTTTGGGCCAAATATCGAGCGGGTGAAATTGACGAAGCCGAACTCGATGAAGTGAATGCCAAACTGGCACCGACCACCGGTACCTGCATGGTCATGGGCACCGCCAGTACCATTGCCTGCATGGTCGAAGCCGTTGGCATGAGCCTGCCGGGCGCGGCGGCGATTCCGGCGGTGTATGCGGAGCGCTTTCGCCACGCTGAGTCTAGCGGCCGGCGCGCGGTAGCCCTCACCAAGAGTCCGCTGCTGCCGAAACAAATTCTCACGCCAAAATCAATGACCAATGCGCTCATTGTTCTGCATGCCATCGGCGGCTCGTCCAACGCGCTCATTCATTTCACCGCAGTGGCGGCGCGGCGCGGCATTGTTATCGATCTCGCCGCATTCGATCAACTTGGACGCAACATCCCGGTGCTGGTCGATCTGAAACCAAGCGGCGCGCACTATATGGAGCACCTGTATGAAGACGGCGGGTTGATGGCGGTACTGAAGCAATTAAGACCAATGCTGTATCTCGATTGCATCACCGTGAGCGGTCGCACGCTGGGTGAAGAAATCGATGCTGCGGAAGTGCCGGCAACGCGCAAGGTGATTCGCCTCGCCACCTCGCCCATCTTTGCGGTGGGCGGGCTGGCTGTGCTGAAAGGCAATCTTGCGCCGCGCGGCGCGATCATCAAGCATTCTTCGGCCACGCCATCCCTGTTAAAACACCGCGGTCGCGCGGTGGTTTTTACCAGCATTGAAGATTTGGTCCTGCGCATCGACAGGGATGATCTTGATGTAACGGCGAACGATGTGCTGGTGTTGCAAAACACCGGTCCCAAAGGTGCCCCCGGCATGCCGGAAGCGGGCTATATTCCGATACCTAAAAAACTGGCAAAGGCCGGCGTCAAAGACATGGTGAGAATATCGGATGCGCGCATGAGTGGCACCGCGTTCGGCACCATCGTTTTGCACATTACGCCAGAAGCCGCCGTTCGCGGGCCATTCGCGGCGGTGCAGACAGGAGACATGATCAGCCTCGATGTTCCGGCACGCACGCTGACGCTGGAAATTAGCGATGAAGAAATGGCCGCACGTCTCCAAGCTTGGACGCCGCCAGCAACGCTTGCTGCCATGCCGGATCACGGTTACCGCAAGCTGTACCAAATGAGCGTCACACAAGCGGACATCGGTTGTGATTTTGATTTCATGCTGCCAGCAATGTGCCAGACGGCGCCCGTCGTGGCGAGCGAACGCAATGATGCTTGATTCACCGTCGCGTTCAAATGCGCTTGTCATTGGCGGCGGCACCATGGGTGCCGATGTGGCAATGGTGTTGGCGCGCGCGGGTTGCAAGACGATGGTGATGGAATCTAGCGAAGCGCGCCGAAATTTACTGCCGGATTATTTTGCGCGCGGCATGTCCGAACTCGGTTACGCGAATCGTCTCGGCAGGCTTTCGACGTGCGAATCACTCGATGCGGTGATCTGGGGGAAGGTAGATCTGGTACTTGAGTGTATTCCCGAACGTCTCGACATCAAGCAAGTCTTGTTTGCTGAACTGGAGCGGCGCGCCCGGCCCGATACGCTGCTTACCAGCAATAGCTCGAGTTTCCCCATCACTGCCATCGCGGCCAATTTGGCGAGCGCGTCGCGGATGCTGGGATTGCATTTTTTCATGCCTGCACACCTGGTACCGCTGGTCGAGGTCATCCTCGGCAACGCCAGCAATCCTGCGCACGCGGAAAGGCTGGCTACGTTCATGCGCGGCTGCGGCATGGTACCGGTCATCGTGAAGAAAGACTTGCCCGGGTTTCTCGCCAACCGCCTACAGCATGCGCTCGCACGCGAAGCATTTGCCATGATTGACGATGGCGTGGCGACGTCGGAGGACGTGGACAATGCAGTGCGCTTCGGCTTCGGTTTTCGCTTTCTTGCGGCAGGCCCGGTGTTGCAGCGCGATCATGCCGGCCTGGAAGTTCACACCGCTGCAGCGGCGACCATGTATCCCACGCTATCAAATGCGACAATTCCTGCCACGGTGTTGCGCGACAAAGTCCGCGCGGGGAAACTTGGCATGAAAACCGGCGAAGGTTTTTTTCGCTGGACTCAGCAATCCGCCGCCGCAGAGCGACGGCGCTACGATGACCTGTTGCGTGCGGGCCTTAAATTGATTGCTGACGAGTTGCCGCAGATTCACGCTGACGATGGCTAACCGGTGGCGTCGATTAAAAAGTAACACCAGCGCTGGCGCGGCATTACAGGCACTTTCGAACTGACAACCGCCAGGGTGCTAGAGTTTGCTACAAAAATTTGCTCCCCGATGTCATGCACCACAGAATGCCTGCTACGTACTCTGCGGCGCATCTGCCGGAACGCGCACTCGCCTTCATTTGCCACGATCAGGGGATAGCGGAGCCTATGGGGTGAGGGCGTAAAATCGTTCTTCACCCGCATAACCCAAATCTTTCGTCGCCACACCACAACATGTCCCGCGTTTTGATCGTTGAAGATGACCCCGCCTTTTGCGCCCGTTATGCGGCGATGCTGGCTAACGACCCGTCCTTTGAGGTGGTGGCGAGCGTAGGCACCGGGGGCGAGGGCCTGGCAATGCTCGATTTGCGAAAGCCAGATATTCTGCTGGTCGATTTGGGGCTTCCTGATATCAGTGGCATCGAAGTGATCCGTCACGCCAGTCAGACGCTGCCACAATGCGAGTGCATGGTGGTAACGGTATTCGGTGATGAAGAACATGTGTTGGCGTCGATTGAGGCCGGTGCCGCAGGCTATTTACTCAAGGATGCATCTGAGGAAAGTTTTCTTTCCGGCATTCGTGAATTGATCAATGGTGGTTCACCGATCAGCCCGATCATCGCGCGTCGGCTGCTGAGGCGTTTTCACGCCGACACGCCGGGCGACAGCATCGCGGTGGATAAAGCCACCGACGAGGCGTCCAGCGTGGCGTTATCAGATCGCGAACGGGAAATTTTATTGCTCGCTTCCAAGGGTTTTAATTATCCGGAAATGGGTAAACTGATGGGCATTTCGCCGCACACCGTAACCAGCCATGTCAAGAAAATCTATCGGAAGCTTGCGGTGCATTCGCGCGGCGAGGCCGTATTTGAAGCGAACCGCATGGGTCTTATCCGCACGCTTTAGGGTGTTGATTTCTTTGCGCCGCCGGTGCGCGTGGATATTGCTCGCAAGCGTGATGGCAACGGCGGGCCTTGTGCACAGTCAAACCCGGACACCTGCGCTGGCACCCTCAAACGTTTATCTTGAACTGGACCAGGCCGAATTTGCGCTAACCGGCGAAATGCAGCCCCCCGCCGCCGATGCCGTCTGGCAGAACGTCACACTACCGGATAGCTGGCGTAAAGTGCCGCGCGACCTCTACAAACTGGGTTGGTATCGCTTGCATTTTGAACTTGCCAGCGCGCCTGAGAATCCGCAAGCGATCTATATTCCGCGCATTACCAACAACATCGCATTGCACGTCAATGGCGTACTACTCGGCGTCAGCGGCAATTTGGCGAGCCGCGAAATGAGCTGGAATTTGGCACAACTTTTTGTGGTGCCGCCGCGTATGCTCAACGCCGGACGCAACGAAATTCTGATCCGGTTGCACCCCGACGGCATGGCACGGGCGGGACTGTCGCGCGTCCATATCGGCGAAGAGGCCGTACTGCGGGCGCGCTACGACCAGCGCATCCTGTTCCAATCCACTGCGCCAAAATTTATTGCCGCGTTGCTGGCCCTGACGATGATGTTATCGATTGCGCTTTGGGCAAGCAGGAGACAGGAAACCGTTTTCGGATTTTTCGCACTGCTATGCCTGGCGACAATCGCCAGGCTGTGGCACACATTCGCCCGCGACATCGATTCCTGGGGATGGGTCATCGCCGCACCATCGATTTCATGGATGATGGCAACGCAGACTTATTTTGTATTGCGCTTTTGCGGGCGTACCTCACCACGCTTCGAACAATTCACGGCAATCTTTGCCATTGTGTCGACTGTAATATTGGCGTGGTCTTCCAGTGCCGATGTCGTGGCGATGATATTCATCATCAACACACTGGTTTCACTGACCATGTTGTTCGTCCTCGGTCGCGCGCTTATTCGCGTGCCGAAGCTGGAAAATCTCACGCTGCTCGCGGCCATCGTGATCAATTTCGCCCTGGCCATTCACGATTTGATCAACTACGAGGAGCGACTGGAATTTGACACGCTCTACACTTTGCCGCTCGGCGCACCGCTGCTTTTGCTCGCGGTGGCAATCCTGTTGATACGGCGCTTCGTCGGGATATTGGAGCAACACGAAATGCTCAACACTGAACTTGCCTCACGGGTACGCGAGCGTGAGCGCGAACTGGCCCACAGCTACGAGCGGCTTCGGGTACTCGACCAGCAGCGCACCACTGCTGAGGAACGGCAACGCCTGATGCGTGACATGCACGACGGCATTGGCTCGCACCTGATGTCCACGCTGGCGCTGACGCGCCTGGGCTCGCTTTCGCAACACGACATGCAGGAGGTACTGGCGGATTGTATCGACGAGCTGAAAATCACCATCGATTCTCTGGAGCCGGTGGAAAGCGATTTGTTGGTGGTGCTTGGAAATCTGCGTTACCGTCTGGAGCCGCGGTTGCAGGCGGCGGGTATTTTGCTGGAGTGGGCGGTGAGCGATCTGCCTCCCTTGGCTTACCTGGATCCCGGGAACGTGCGCAGTGTGTTGCGGATTGTCCAGGAGGCGTTTACCAATACCCTGAAACACGCGCATGCCAAGCGCATCACGCTGTCCACCGGCGTGGATTACGCCAACGCGAGGGTGTTTGTACGCGTGACGGACGACGGCCTGGGCCTCGACAGTAGCAAACCCTCCGGGCGCGGCCTGGACAATATGAAAAATCGCGCTGCCAAGCTGCACGGGAGCGTGGAATTCCTTCAGCTCAAGGGCGGCGGTACCTGCGTGAATCTGTATTTGCCCCTGGCCAAGATCGCGTGACTGGCGAGACCAGCGCGCGACTGCGTTGTCACAACCCCCGCCAGCGGCGAGCTGCCGCGCCAGTGATCTGCCATCACATGCACGGTGCAGTCACGCATGTGATGGCACGGCAAAGTCATGCCAACGCATTGACCGGTACAATGAAGTCCTCGATTGGCGCCGCTACGTCGGGTCACGGCAATCTGCCGGCAGCACGCGGCAACTCGGACTTAGCGTCGCCGCCAAACGGATTGCCAATCGGCGTGAATTTGTCGGCCAGATTGTGGAAAACGCGTTCCATCACGTATTGTCACCGTTGTATCTTAATTGTCTGCGGGTAAAAACATGAAAATTTTCGTACTGTCAGCGCTCGTATCAGGGTTGGTGTTGGCCGATGATGGGGGTCTTTTGCATTGCCGCGCCATCGCCGATGCAACCGCGCGCCTGGCATGCTATGACGCGTTGGCCGCGGCCGCACGTGGTAGTGGCCCGTCTTCGGCCGGGATCAATGCGGGCCAGACAAGTACACTGCCGGCACCGCGTGCACAACTGTCGGTGGAGCAATCAGCGCCGCAACGTGCGCAACAGCAGTTTGGCCTGGAAGGTCGCACAGCAAACAATGGGGTGCTTGACGCAATCGAAACCACGATCCCCGGCAAGTTCGAGGGCTGGTCGGCAAAGTCTACATTTCGGCTTGCCAACGGTCAGGTCTGGCAGGTCAGCGACGACAGCGCGCGCGCGCACTATATTGACGATCCGAAGGTGAGGATTCGGCGCGGCGCGCTCGGCGCGTTTTATCTTGAAATTCAGGGTACCAATGTATCGCCCAGGGTAAAACGCCTGCAGTAGACCGGCGCCGCTGGTGCGATTGTTATAGTGGCAATGCGTAGCCGTCGCGCATCACGCGCCGCCGCTCGTGTCATCAAAATACCCACATAACGGGACGGCCATGACGGGCAGCGTAGAATCTTCTCTAGTCGTGCCGTCCGCTCATTACTGATTGTTTTCCACATGTCTTCCCCTCATCACACCATCATTCCCCCCGCTGTAAATACGGCCGCCGCCAACTCTGTGCCGACCAAAAGCGACTGGCATGTTATCCGCTCGCTGTTGCCCTATCTATGGGATTTTCGCTGGCGTGTCGGCTTGGCGCTCACCTTCCTGATTACTGCCAAAATCGCCAACATTGGCGTGCCGTTACTGTTAAAAGAAATCGTCGACTCGCTGGATAAGTCGAAAGCCGTTTTGGTGGTGCCGTTCGCGTTATTGGTGGGATACGGGCTGCTGCGCCTGTCCTCTACTTTGTTCGGCGAACTGCGCGATATCGTGTTTGTGAAAGTGACCCAGCGCGCCGTGCGGAAGGTGGCGCTTTCTGTGTTCCGTCACCTGCACGCGTTGTCGCTACGATTTCATCTGGATCGACAGACCGGCGGCGTGACCAGGGATATTGAACGTGGCTCGCGCGGTATTTCAACCCTGATGTCGTTCATGTTGTTCTCGGTCATTCCCATCATCCTGGAAATCACACTGGTGACGATTTTGCTGGCACGCAAGTTCGACATTTGGTTTGTCGTGATTACCCTGTCAGCAATTTTCTTTTATATCGTTGCCACCATCAGCATTACCGAGTGGCGGACCACGCATCGGCGCCAGATGAATGAAATGGATTCGAAAGCTAACACCAAAGCGATAGATTCCTTGCTTAATTACGAAACTGTCAAATATTTCGGTAACGAGGAATACGAGGCTGGACGCTATGACAACAACCTGCAAAGCTACGAGACGGCCGCGACCAAGAGCGAAACGTCGCTAGGGCTGTTGAACGTTGCGCAAAGCTGCGTCATTGCCAGCGCTGTCACGCTGCTGATGTGGCGTGCGTCCGATGGCGTGGTGCAGGGCCAGCTCACGCTGGGTGATTTAGTGATGGTCAATGCGCTATTGATACAACTATATATCCCGCTAAATTTTCTCGGCACCATGTATCGCGAGATCAAACAGGCGTTGACCGACATGGAGAAGATGTTTCGCTTGCTCGCAGAAAATCGCGAAATCGCCGACAAGTCAGAGGCAAAGCCGCTGGCAATTCAAGCAGCCAAGATCAAATTTGACCATGTTAATTTCGGCTATGACAGCAAGCGTCAAATTCTGTTCGATGTAAGTTTCGAGGTGCCCGCCGGGCACACCGTGGCGGTGGTGGGCTCCAGCGGTGCGGGCAAATCGACTCTGTCGAGATTGCTGTTCCGGTTTTACGACATCAATAGCGGCAGTATCAGCATCGACGGCCAGGACATTCGCGATGTCACGCAATCGAGCGTGCGGGCGAGTCTCGGCATTGTGCCGCAAGACACAGTGCTGTTTAACGATACGATCCGCTACAACATCGGCTATGGACGGCCTGGTGCCTCGGCAATGGAAATTGAAGACGCGGCAAGACGTGCGCATGTAAGTGGATTTATTGAACGGCTGCCGGATAAATGGCAGGCGATGGTTGGCGAGCGCGGACTTAAACTTTCAGGCGGTGAAAAGCAGCGTGTCGCCATCGCGCGGACGCTGCTGAAGAATCCAGCAATCATGATTTTTGATGAAGCCACGTCGGCGCTGGATTCCGCCACGGAAAAATCCATTCAGGCGGAGTTGCGAGACATCGCCAAAAATCGCACGACTTTGGTCATTGCCCACCGGCTCTCCACCATCATCGATGCCAATCAGATTCTGGTCATGGACCAGGGCAGGATTGTAGAGCGCGGTAATTTCCGCGAGTTGATTGAGCACAATGGCAAATTTGCCGAGATGTGGCGCTTGCAGCAGCAGGAGGAGGCTAAGTCAGCTTAGTTCGCAATTTATATCCCGCACCGCTGTAAATTGCATGGAAGTCACACTTAAATTCTGCAATGCCCGATAAATGGCAATAATGCGACACCGCACGCGGGCCTAATTTTCAGGCGACCAACGCATCGCCAGCGTAGCGGCGCGCAGACCGCGCGACATAAATTTGCTCGCAGTGTGCTTTAAAGTTGGCAGGAGGCTTGCCGAGATCGCATGTCGGCACCTCAACGATTCAGTGCGTTGGCAACCGGTGACCCCGGTAATAGAACTGCTGCGGCGCGCTATTTATCAGCGAAACAGCGCAAAAAAAGTCGTCTCGTTTCATGGCTTCAAGAATTTTTTTAACGTGTCGATTACCTCGCCTGGTGCTTCCTGCATCATCGAATGACCCACACCATCCAGCGTCTTCATGCTCGCATCGCCGAGTCGTGTGGAGAGCAACTCAGCGGCGATGGGCGGGGTTAACTGGTCGCTAGCTCCGGCCATGATCAACACTGGCACCTTGATGGCTGCCATTGCCGCATCATCCATGTCGAAAGCGCGGCATGCGGCCAGATCCGTTGCCAATACGCCCGGACGGCTTTGTGTGAGCAGACGCCGGCCTG
>JAYVKG010000298.1:0-3493 GCA_043768625.1 Betaproteobacteria bacterium | reverse complement strand
GCCCTTAGCGCGCGTGCCTGCAAGGCCGCACTCAACCGTGCCTGCGTAACCAACCTCGACAATTGCGAATAGCTGCGCGCAAGCGATTGCAGCAGGTTGCGCTGGATGGCGTGTTGCGTTTTGACGTCGGCACCGGCATTGCCTTTATACAATCGCATCAGTGCATCAGCCGGAAACTCGAGTAGTACGGTACGTTCCCGCGCGCGCGCGTTGGTGTTGTGTGGCGAGCCGCTGATAATGCCCATACAGCCAACCAGCGAACCGGGGCCGAGTACGGCGAGGCGACGTATGCAACCTTGGAAATATATGTCGGCCTCGACCGCACCACGGACCACCAGATAGCAGGCACGCGCGGGCTGACCTGTCGCCAACAGCCACTGCCCGCGCGCCACATCCAGTATTTTTGCCGAGGCGGTGACGGAATCGATTTCGTCTTCAGTAAAGTCAGCGAAAAACGGCAGTATCGACAGAAAACGCCGATGGTCAAATCCGCTGCTGCTTACACGCGGCGTCGTTGCCAGCGGGTCACCGATGGGTGCAGGCTGGGAAATCTGTCGATCTTCGGGGGCGATATGCTTTTGAAGGTCTGCATTCAAGGTGGCCAGACGCGCCACCAAGCCGGCGGTGATGGTACGCTGGATCGCAAGCGCGGTGGGATTTCTGCCGGCGATCAATGCGCGAAAAAGATTGCGTTCGATAAACCAGCCATCGACATGACTCACCGCAAACACGCTGGCGATCGATTGACCGTTCTCCAGCAGCGACATTTCGCCAAACATGCTGCCGTCGGCCAGTTCGACTACGGTCTGCTCGCCGCCGCCCGGCAGAGTGACGCGCGCTTCAATGCGGCCTTTGCGAATCACATAAGCGCCGCGCGAAGGTTCACCGTGTCGCACCATACGGCTTCCCGACAAATACGATACCGGCTGCGCCATCGCCAGCAATTGCGCGGCTTCTGCCTTATCGAGCCCGCAACAAATGCCGGTGGCACAAAAGGCCGCGAGAGCAGCGTCAGGATTATCATCGGGGGAAATACTGGCGTTCATCGCAAATTAAAGTGCGCCCGTCGCAAATAAGAGAAGCGTTAATCGCAAAAAAGCAAATTGCATATACAGTGAAGTTTACAGCCGTCATTGTGCTTCATAATCTGTCGTAACCAAACCATGTGCCGCGCCCTTCTCTATCTAGGCCAGCCTGTCCTGCTGGATCACCTGCTTTACCAGCCGGATTCCGCACTGGTGCGGCAGAGCTACATGCCAAAAATGCTGCATCTACTAAACCTCGCCGGGTTTGGCCTGCGAGCTTGGGACCCAGGTTCGCATTCGCCGGAAGCACCGTTCATGTACGGCTCGGCGTCGCTACCGGTATTCGACCGCAATCTGAAAAACATCGCTGAAAAAGTGCGCGCCTCCTGCGTCCTGGGCCACGTGCGCGGGGTGGCGTACAGCACCACCGTGGATATTTCGCTACAAAATGTGCATCCGTTCCAGTTCCCCGGCGTGCCGCTGGCACTGGCACATAACGGTGATCTGACGCGCATGCCGGAAATGAAACGTTGGCTGGCACCGCATGTGCGACCAGAATTTCTGACCGAAATACGCGGCACGACAGATAGCGAATGGATTTACGCGCTGATTGTGTCGGCGTTGCCGGATGCACGCCATCGCGCTACCGGCGAACAGCTGCTGAGCGCAATCAGAGGCACGTTCGACATCATCCGCGCGGCGCGCGCGCAACTCGGCATCACGCATTCTTCCTCGGTAAACTTGTTCATAGCTGACGGTACTCAGCTTGCCGCGGTGCGTTACTGTTTCGATTTTGGCTGCTACGCCACCGATGATCCGGCGCGCGTGCACGAAGCCAACCTAAATTACCTGAGCCTCTGGTACACCTTGGGACGCGATTATGGCGTCCACGATGACGGCCTCGGCAATCAGGAGTGGCGCATGAGCGGTGGCGCTGAAAATGCGGATTCGATCATTGTCGCCTCCGAGCCCCTTACCCGGGACACGTCAACCTGGGTAGAAGTGCCGGAGTATTCAATGCTGCACGCCGAACTCACTGGTGGAACGCCGGTGGTGACGGTGCGGTATCTGGATTGAACCTGTCATGCGGCACGGTGCGTCGTAACATCCAGGGCTGCACTGGCGAATAAAAACACTAGCATTGGCGCGGCTTGCAGAGCAAAATGCCGCCGGCAGTCCCGTTGATGCTAGAGGCCAGCGGATTATTAACGCGTGGTTGACTATCTACCTGAGCCTCGCCGACCGTCCGCGCTATCGCACCGCAGGAAGCGCGTATTGGAATCGGTAAAAATGTTTTCCGCCCTCGATCTTAATCGTCATTTACCGACAAGCCCAACCAGCTGAGCGGTGCCGGAATCGGCTGCCACTACGACGCTGAGTTCAGGACTGCCACGATTCATCGTGCCGCTGTGCTGCAATACAAAGGTGCCGGCGCGGCAAGCTAATTTTCCAGTCGCCCGTTCCACCGCCACATAATCAGCGGAACCTTTGACGTCCGTGCCAGCGGCTAACATTTCACCCTTACTGGTGGCGTCGGGATCAGCCAGAAATTGCTTGTCGATCGACCAGTGGTTCAGCGGCGTACCTTCATCCTGATGGTGCGGCGTTATCGGCTGAATTTTAGCTCGAATGTTCCGCTGGCGAGATCGTTGATGGCGGGTCCTTTCTTGTTTGCAGGGGTGGTTGATGTCGCGGTCGATTGCGCGCTTGCCTGCGTCAAATTGAGCAATACGAATGGCAGACAAATAATGAGCAACAGGGCCGTGCGTCGCGGGGCTGATTTTTGCATCATCAGTCCATTTTTAGGTTCAGCGTGTTGCTGCGCATCCTTATTGGACGACTGCGGCCGCGCCGCGCCGCAAACAGTTTCTTCCGCTTTGTTTTCCCGCGTACATCGCCGCATCCGCCTGCTTGAGCAGCGTTTCTGCTTGCTCACCGTCGAGTGGCGCCAACGTATAACCAATAGTCACCCCCACATGGCAGGTGTGTTGGCTTAACGCAAACGGTTCCCCGATGGCCTGGAGTAATTTGCTGCCCAGCTCTTTCGCCAGGGCATCGCTTTGCAGACCTCCGGCGAGCACCACAAATTCGTCCCCGCCCAACCGGGCGATGCCATCACCGGTGCGCATCGTGGCGCGCAGGCGACTGGTGACGATTTCCAGCAATTCGTCACCAACGTCATGACCAAACTGGTCGTTTACCAGCTTGAATGCGTCCAGATCGAGCATGTAAACCGCAAGCATTTTTTCAGCCGTGCAGTTGCGAAGTGCCGCAGTAAGCATGGTGTTAAGCCCACGACGATTGAGCAGACCGGTCAAGGGATCGGTATGGGCGAGGGAGTGGAGGATTTCGTGTTCCTGCGCGGCGCGTTGTGCGGCCATATGTACCGCGATCGAACGTAATTCCGCAATACGCATGAAAATGATCATGTCAAAAGCCGTGCCAAACTGAAACGCGTGCAACGCCCA
>JAYVKG010000297.1:0-2678 GCA_043768625.1 Betaproteobacteria bacterium | reverse complement strand
TCGCAGCAGCGTGTGCACATCGCATTCGTGCAGCAGCTTCTTGCGGATGGTTTCGCCTGCGCCGCCTTCGAACAATACGTTGTCCGGTAACACCACCGCTGCGCGGCCGTTTTGCTTCAACAGCGTCTTGATGTGCTGCACAAAGTTGAGCTGCTTGTTCGAGGTGGTAGCCCAGAAGTCATCGCGTTCGATCACGTCTTTCTCGGTCGAGCGCTTGCCGTCGGCGCCCTCAATCTGCGTGCTGCTCTTTTTACCGAAAGGCGGATTCGCCAGCACGATGTCGAAGCGGTCGCCCCGGATCAGCCGCCAAGGCATCGGCCACCACAATCGGCACGCTTGCCTCGGAGCCCGCCGTTTTCCCTATTCCATGCAGCATCATGTTCATTGCCGCCAGCCGCGCGGTGGATTGCACCAGCTCCCAACCTCGCATTGACGCATCTTTCAAATGCTTCTTTTCAGTCTTGGTGAGATTGACGTTATGCGCCACCAAATAGTCATGCGCTGCGAGCAGAAAGCCCGCCGTGCCGCAGGCGGGATCGCAAATAGTTTCGCCGGGCTTAGGTGAAATGGCATCGACCATCGCCTTGATAAGTGAACGCGGCGTGAAGTATTGGCCGGCACCGGACTTCGTATCCTGCGCGTTCTTTTCCAGCAGGCCTTCGTAGGCATCGCCCTTCACATCCGCGCCCATCGCGGACCAATTTTCGGCGTCGATCAAATCCACCACCAGCCGCCGTAGTTTGGCCGGGTCTTGGAATTTGTTCTGCGCTTTGTTGAAGATGAGGGCGAGCATGCCTTTTTCCTTACCCAGTTCTTCCAACGTGTGGCGGTAATGGTCGAACAGATCATCGCCGTCGCGTCTCAATAGCTCGGGCCATCCATACGCTTTCGGGATCATGCTCGGATGGCTCGCATTGTCGTTATATGGCGGCTGGCTGCGCTCGTCGGCCATCTTCAGGAACAGCAGGTAAGTGAGTTGCTCGACGTAATCGCCGTAGCTCATCCCGTCATCACGCAGGACGTTGCAGTAGTTCCAGAGTTTCTGGACGATGGTTGCAGAGTTCATGTCACCCTAATTCTGAGAGTTGCTTTAGTTTTTTGATCAGACCCGGTACACGCGCCTGGCTACCCAAATCAGTGGGCAACTGGCCAGGCAGCGCATCCATGAAATCCCGATTGTCCAGAAGTTGTCTGAACTCGGTTGCAAGATACGCGCGCAATTCCGGCGGTGATTGCATCGCCTCTTCAAGCAATGTTGCGCGGCCATCGACTACCGTAATGACGTCTTCAAGATCGTGGCTCGCCATGTAATCACCATTGCCCCGCCCTTTGAACGCTTCCAGCTTGGTGCCCAGGAATACCGGCGCGGTGACGAGCTTGATGACCAGTTCGTTCGGCAGCGTCACAGTTAGAGCGCTCTCCACGGCCAACGGATACCAGCGATTATGGAAGCCGAGAATCCCCTCGTCGGTTGGCATCAGGTCGACCACTATTTCCCGGCATTTCCAACGGCAGATCGGTGCGTCAGCGCTCATGTCGTGCGTGAACCCCAACGCCTCGAATTGTCTTTCAAGCGCATGAAATTCCTGTTGCGAAACGACGTGCGCAACCAGGTCGACATCATCCGTCATGCGGATGGGCTGCGCGCGCACATTGGTGACGAGCAGGCCGGTCGCGCAGCCGCCAACAAACACGAGTGATTCGCGCAGCGGGCCAAGCGCAGTCGCGACCGTTGTCAGGATCGCGAGATTTTTTTCATCCGCGGTGATGGTCATCATGATGATGTCGATCGGGTTGTCACGAGATCAGCGAAACCGTTCTTCGAGCAAATCGACCGCAAGCTGTCGCTCCCGCGCCGCACCGATGCGCAAAGCATCGAACAAGGAAAGCATTTCGTATAACGCCTTGTCTTCAACCGCCGCCAATGGCGCTTTTTCATATAGCGGCAACAGCGTCATACCGCGCGTCGTACCTTCAGCACTCGGCCACACCGGCGGATTCTCGTCAGCGAACAAGACTTTTTCTTTCAATGGATTGACGCCGTACGCCGTGGGATAGCCAATCGTCATTTCCCCGCGCACCGGCGGAAAGGCGTAAGGCGCGCCGTAGTAAATAAAATTCTTGAGCGTCGCCATGATGGGGCGAACCTCTCCCTCAATTTCCGTCGCTAATTTGGCGGCGACCAAACGCTTTACCGCCGCGTGCGCTTCAAACTGAGAAAGCTTTAGCCGCTTGCCAAGCTCCTCATACGTCAGCCGCTCACCACGCAAGACGACCAGCTTTAGCGCCACCACAACGTCTTGCGGCTTGAGCGCCCACTGGCCACTCTTCGCGCGCTTTGGTGAAGGAGAGTTGTTTGATTTGATTAGGGAATTCATGATTGCATGTCTGCCATATGCTATTTGCATATAGCATATATACGACTTGTACTTCTTGTCAATCACTCTTCATATGCTATATGCAAATAGCATATGCCCGCAATTTTGACAGATAGATTCTTAAACTCTAGTACTGGCGCGCCTTTCTGGACGAAAGTGGCTGAAACGGCAATCTGGGCGCGCACCTTTGAAGGGCGACACGGGCGGGTACAACAATAACTGCAACACCTACAGAATATGACTAATTGGAGGTGTTGAAATGAATGAAGCAATGGAAAGCGGTATTTGTGGTTTGCATTT
>JAYVKG010000296.1:0-3317 GCA_043768625.1 Betaproteobacteria bacterium | reverse complement strand
GGAAAAAGTTTCGGTTGAAGCGATCGCCCTGAAGGCGCGTCAAATTCCGCTCGAAACGTTCATGCGCCGCGCTGAATTCAATCAGATGGTACTTTCCCCGAACGGCGAAAAGCTCGCCGCCGTATCCCCTCTCAAGGGTCGCGGAAATCTGGTGGTCATTGACCTTGGCAAGCGCTCACGTCAAATCATCACCTCGTTTGAGCAGATGGACGTGGCAGATTTTCAGTGGATCAACAACAAGCGCCTCTGCCTGCGCGTCGCAGACGGGCAGGATGCGACCGGCGCGATTACTTATCGCGGCAGCTATTGCATCAACGACGATGGCAGTGACATGCGCGACTTCACCCGGCTCGGGGTGACGGCGAGCGGGGCGTCGGGCTCGGGAAAACTCGTCGATATGACGCCGATTCGTTCAGCCGGTACGGATTCGCCGGAATACATCATGCAGATGCGCTATCGCTCAAACGATTCCACCGACTTGTACCGGTTTAATACCGAATCCGGCAAGTTTGCCTTGCTCACATTTGACAGTCCCGGCAAGGTGAGTTCCTGGGTAATGGATCGAAACCGCGTGCCGCGTATCGCCATTCGTGACGCGGATCGCGTGGGAAACGAAACCTGGACCATGCGCTCGATCTGGCATCGCGCAAACGAGGCCGCCCAATGGGAAAAAATCTACGAATACAAGATGACTTGGGGCAATCCGCTGGGCGAGATGATGGCCCCGATTGCTTTTGATTTTGATAACACTACGCTATATGTGTCCTCTAATATTGGCGGCCGCGACAAGCGGGCGATTTATAAATATGACACGGCAAGCAAACAGCTTGGCGAGCTGGTATTCGAACACCCGTTAATTGACATTACCGGCGGTTTATTGTTCAGCACCGAAAAAAAGAAGCTGGTCGGTATCCGTTACAGCGCCGAATTGCCCACGACCAAGTGGCTGGATCCGGATCTGGACAACCTGCAAAAGCAGCTCGATGCCACACTGCCCGGTAACGTTAACCAGATAGGCGTCGCAGATGAGAAGACCAAGCGTTTGCTGGTCACATCGGTGTCGCCGACCAATGCCGGAGAATATTTCCTTTACGACAACGTCACTAAAGCGATCGAGCCGCTGGTAAAACGTCGCGACTGGCTTCCGGCCAATTTGATGTCGGAACGCAAGTTCATGAAATACAAAGCCCGTGATGGCCTGGAAATTCCAGCGTGGGTAACTATTCCCCGGGGCTCAAACGGCAAAAACCTGCCTCTGATCGTGCACATCCATGGCGGGCCGCATGTCCGTGGTTACAGCGGTATCGAATGGAACGGTCGACCAATCGCGCAATTCTTCGCTTCGCGCGGCTATGTGGTACTGGAACCGGAACCGCGTGCCTCGACTGGCTATGGACGCAAACTTTATGAATCATCCTTCAAGCAGTGGGGTCTCAGCATGCAGGACGACATCACCGACGGCGCCTTGAATCTGGTGAAGGAAGGCATCGTCGACAAAAATCGTATGTGCCTGTTCGGAGGTAGCTACGGCGGTTACGCTTCCCTGGAAGGAGTGGTGAAGGATCCTGATCTATGGAAATGCAGCGCACCTTATGTCGCCGTGTCTGATCTTTTCCTGCTGCAGAATGTGCGTTATTCTGACATTGCCAGAGGCTCCGATTCGCTCGAAACCGAGTACACCGTTGTGGTCGGCGACAGCAAGCGCGATCGTGACCAGTTCATGCTTACTTCGCCCGCCAGGAATACCGAAAAAATCAAGGCACCTATCTTCATCGCGATGGGCTCGGACGACGTGCGTGTGCCGCTGATCCATGCACAGGAATTCGTAAAAAACATGAAAGACGCTGGCGGCAACGTCGAAATGGTGGTTTACACGGGCGAAGCGCATGGCTTTAACAAGGATGTGAATGTTCTGGATTTCTATTCCCGCCTAGAGAAATTCTTCGGCAAATATATCGGCGATAAATAGCCTGGTTGCTGAAGGCAGGTTAATTAAAAGGGCACCCGCAGGTGCCCTTTTTTTTCAGCCCGACCGCGACTAATTCAACAGCGTCTGCTGCATAAACTTGATCTGGGCGTAAAACAGAAAATCCAAATTGGATTTTTTGGCAAAGCCGTGTCCCTCATCTAGCGCCATCAAAAACCACACCGGCGTATTCTGCTTTTTCAGTTGCGCCACCATTTGCTCAGCCTCTGTATAAGGCACCCTCGGATCGTTTCTGCCCTGCACCACAAACAACGGCTTCTTTATTTTCTGTGCGTTGTTCAGGGGTGAAATAGTTTCAAGGAACTTGCGCATCTGCGGATCACGCTCGTCGCCGTATTCCGCGCGGCGCAGATCACGTCGGTAGCTCTCGGTGTTGGTGAGAAAAGTGACCCAGTTGGAAATACCCACTGTGTCTATCGCGCCGGTAATCCGCTCGGAGTAGTTGGTTGCCACCGCCAGCGCCATGTAACCCCCATAGCTGCCGCCCATCACCAACACTTTGGCCGCATCAAGGCCCGGCTGGTCCTTGATCCAGTCGAACAGGGCGCCAATGTCCTTCACCGAATCTTCGCGCTTCATACCATTGTCCAGGGCAACAAAAGTTTTACCGAATCCGCTGGAACCTCGCACATTTGGGAACACGATGGCAAAACCCAATTCGTTAATCAGGTAATTGCTGCGACCGATGAAGCCGGGCCGCGCCTGTGCTTCCGGTCCGCCATGGATGTTGATGATGACCGGGCGCTTGCCCGGAAATTTGTTCGCATCGGGTTGATAAATAAAGCCGGAAATCACCAGGCCGTCAAAACTTTTCCAGCGGACCAGCTTCGGCTCTGCAAACTCGAGCGGGTTCAGCGCGGGGCTGCCACCATTGGTCCAGCGGGTAATTTTGGTGGTGGCGATATTCCACGAATACACGTCTCCGGGTGAGCGCGCCGAGGTGACGTTGAAGGCAAGCTCCGCGCCGGCCGCCGTTTTTTTACCCGTATCTTCGCCAGCATTTTCATCGCCGTCATCGAGTCCGCCTTTCCAGCGCAGGCCGGAAATTTCGCCTGGCAACAATGCAGGGCGTGGCAGCTCTGCCAGTGTGTTCAGGTCCAGAAAGCGCAACACGCTGGAACCTTCTTCATTGGTGATGAAGGCAATCCGTCTGGCTTTGGTGGATATCGCGAAGTCACTTACATCATGCCGTAGCGTCGGCGTCAGCACCGTTTCCTTCGCCGATGCCAAATCGATCATGACCAGGCGGTGGTATTCACTATCGCGGTCAGAGGTGGTGAACAATTTGGTGCCATCACGCGAAAAGCGCACCGCGCCGTAAGAAATCGGC
>JAYVKG010000295.1:0-2674 GCA_043768625.1 Betaproteobacteria bacterium | reverse complement strand
TGGCTAACGCCAGCGAATTTGGCCTCGCTTCGTATTTCTATTCACGTGATGTGAGCCGCGTGTTCCGCGTCGGTGAAGCGCTGGAGTCGGGCATGGTGGGTATCAATACCGGTATGTTCTCCAACGAAGTCGCGCCCTTTGGCGGCGTCAAGCAATCTGGATTGGGGCGCGAAGGATCCAAGTACGGCATCGAAGACTATCTTGAAATCAAATATCTCTGCATTGGTGTGTAATTCTCAAAACCTCTTAACCACAACATCATTTGGAACCGTCATGAAAACCGTAACATTGTTTACCGTGTCAACGCTCGCCGCATTGAATGCCTGCGCCGCACCCGACACTGCAATACCTGTTACCGCACCCGCGCCGGCGGTCACGGTCAGCAAACCCGCAGCAGTCGCGGCCACAGCGGCGCCATTGCCCATCGCCAACGCCGCGCCGCTGCGGCTGGCGCCGAATCAGCCGCTGCCCCCCAATATCACACAACTCACCATCATCGATCGTGAGCCGGGCGCAGCGGGCACGGTCACCATCGAAAACGGCAGTCCTATTCTGGTTCATTACACTGGCTGGCTTTACGACCCCACCAAGCCCGATGGCAAAGGCGCGCAGTTTGATACCTCGCGCACCCGCATTGCGCCGCTCAGTTTCATCGTCGGCGTCGGCAAAGTGATCAAAGGCTGGGATCAGGGCGTGATCGGAATGAAAGTAAGGGGCAAGCGCACCCTGATCATTCCGGCCAGTCTCGCTTACGGCGAACGCGTGCGACCCAATATCCCGGCCAATGCCACGTTGTTATTCGATATTGAGATCATCAGCATTATCGACCGCAGCGACCTGGCGCAACCAGCGCTCACCGGCGCTGCGCTGCCGGCGACGAGTCCGCCTGCCGCGCCCGCCGCCGTTACGGCAGCCGCACCGCTGCGATTGAGTGCAAAGGCAGCGTTACCGATGGTGGCGACCGAGCTGATCGTGATCGATCAGGTTTCAGGAACGGGGAAAACCGCTGAAACCGGCGCGTCCGTTTCGGTTCATTACACAGGCTGGCTGTACGACGCCAGGCAAGCCGACGGCAAGGGAAAGAAATTCGATAGCTCGGTCGACAGTGGCAAACCATTTGTGTTTCCACTGGGCGGCAAGCAGGTCATCAAGGGCTGGGACGAAGGCGTGGCAGGGATGAAAGTAAACGGCAAGCGCACACTCATAATCCCGCCGCAATTCGGCTACGGCGAGCGCGGCGCAGGCGGTGTTATTCCACCGAATGCCACATTGATATTCGATGTGGAATTGCTCGACGTCAACGCGGCAGGGAAGTAACTAATATTGCCGGCAAATACCAGCAACGGCGGGTCTCTCCGGCCATAAATGGTTGGAGAGGGCCGTAAAATGGCGTTCTGCGATAAGTTATCCAGACAAAATCTTTGGCGACATCCGCGCACTAATCCGCCGCGACCACCGGCGTTTGACCCGCAGGCTTGTTACCCGGTTTCAGCAACATCAGTAAAGGGAACATCGCCAGGAAACTCGCCGTAATCAGCCAGAACGCGGCGATCAAGCCGCTCATTTGTGCTTGCAGACTTACCTGCTGTGCAATCACTTGCAAGCCCGCGCCATCGGCCTTCAGGTGCAGTGGCGCCAGATACGCACGCAGCGCCGGATTGAACGGCTGTACGAAACCGCGCAGGTGATCCCAGCTTGCTTGTGTGTTACGGGCAAAATATGTGGTCACCAGCGAAATGCCAACCGAGGCACCGAGCGAGCGAATCAAACTGTAGATACCGGCACCTTCCGTGGCCAATTCGCGCGGCAATGTGGAGAAGGCAATAGCCGACAGTGGCGCAAAGATGAAGCCGATGCCGATCCCCTGCAGCAGCAGCGGCACCATCAGGCTGTAACGGTTAATGTTGAGATTGAATCCGGTCATCATGTAACAGCCGACCATACTCACAATGATGCCGAACGCGATCATGGTCTTTGGATTGATCCTGCCCGAGAGCTTGCCGACCAGCATCATGCTGAACATGCTGGCGAGGCCGCGCGGCATCATCGCCAGGCCCGTATCCATGGCCGGATAGCCGAGTAAATTTTCCAGCATCATGGGTTGCAGCAGCATCCCGCCATAAAGACTCAGACCCATCGCCGCGCTCAAGATGGCGGCGGCAACAAAATTGCGGTCGGCGAATACGCGCAGGTCGAACAACGTTTGCTTGCTGCTATATAAGCTGTTGGCGATGAACAAACCAAAGCCTGCCACGGCAATTGCGGTGTACACCCGGATGGCGGAGGAGTCGAACCAGTCTTCCTGATTGCCACGGTCCAGCACCAGTTGCATCGCGCCGATGCCAAGCGCCAGCAGCACCAGCCCCAACCAGTCCATGGAGCGCTGCTTTAACGCGGTATCAGGAACGTGTTTCATCGCCAGCAGAAACGACACAATGCCGACCGGAATATTGATAAAAAAAGTCCAGCGCCAGTTGATGATTTCGGTCAGATACCCACCCAGCGTCGGACCCAGCACCGGTGCCACCATCACGCCCATTCCCCAGATCGCCATCGCCTTGCCGCGCTCGTCGCTCGGATAGTTATCGAGCATGATCGATTGCGACAGTGGCACCAGCGACGCGCCAAACAGGCCCTGCAAACAGCGAAATATCACCATTTCGGCGAGGCTGTT
>JAYVKG010000294.1:0-3405 GCA_043768625.1 Betaproteobacteria bacterium | reverse complement strand
CGCGTCGCGTGCTTTCACCGCAACAGCAGCCAAGATACGTAGCCGATCAGTACAACAACAATCGGCAACATCACCACCAGTAATTTTCTGGCACCCGCCACTAATTGCGCACTCTTGCCCTGCAGTTGTTCTGCGCGTTCCTGCAGTCGTTCAGCCCGCTCAACCTGGCGCTGATCCATAGCCAGTTGCTCTTTCAGCAGCGTTAACGCTTCGAGTTGACGGTCCAGTTGCAGCGTTTGATTGTCGCGTATCGCATCCAGAACAATGACCAGCTTTTGTATGTCAATCTCGTTCATGCCTGCCCCCCGTTTGGCTAGTGTCAGACGCAAAGTCCCGGTCTTGAATTCCAATCGCGGTTTCGATGAAACCTTCGACAAGCGCCTCACCGGATTAATATACGGCATCGGCCCGACACACTGCAGAGGGGGAAAAACGCAATCAACAAGGAACATCGGCAATGCATCCACCATCATCCAGCCGGGCAGCCAACCATCATCGCCCGTAGCGATGCGCCTTCGTCTGCGGACGCGCTGCGTCAGTTCATTGCAGAAATGTCACAAAATCGCCTGTTTTTGGACGATGGTTCGGGCCTGGTTGATACAGGTCAACAGAGCAGGTTCGAGGGCGGGTAACATTTCCGCTGGGAGACTTGCATGTTAAATCAATCGATTCGCGACCTGATGGAGCAGAAGAAATTTCTGACCGCGGTGCCAGCCACCACGGTGAGCACTGCCGCGAGGCAAATGGCGGAAAAAAACGTCGGTGCCGTTATGGTCGTCGAAAACGGGAATTTGGTGGGCATTTTTACTGAACGCGATGCAGTCTTTCGTGTGCTCGCGCCAGGACGCGATCCCGAAGCGACAAGGTTGACCGATGTAATGACGCCGGAACCCAAGACCTTGAGCCCCGACACCACCTACGGGCACGCCCTGATACTGATGCAGGAAAACGGCTTTCGTCATGTGCCGGTGGTCGAGGACGGGCGGCCGGTAGGCATTGTCTCATCCCGCAATGCGTTGGACCCTGACCTTGAAGAGTTCATTTCAGAACAACGGCGCCGCGAATACCTGCGTTAGTTCTCTAAGATAGCTGATGCCACCCTGGCATACGCTTTCGGGTCGGGAGGACTCGTCCAATCGGCGAAATTATTTACCCATCAGAGTGTAGATTGGCGTTGACGCTGTTTGTTAAAAAATTTGCTGCACGATTATCAAGCGTTGCGTCGCAGGCGGCGAGTTGGTACGCGTTGAGATCAAGCCGACCAAACAGCCAAATTAAAAAGCCCGGCACAGGCCGGGCTTTTGGCAGGTCGCGGTCGGCTGTTACGCGCACTTGCCGGCACTGCGGCCGATGTTCCAGGGTATCCCCGAGCTAAAGCTGCCGTCTGCATTCTGTTTTGTGTAAACCCCGTCCACCAATTCGAAATTAAGTACTATGGATTCCGTCAACCGGTCATCTCCAACGCTTCCGCCCACCTGATGCGCGGAAACTATTACGTTCGTCATCGTGATGACGAAGAAATCGGTCGCGCTTCTATCCCCCCCGGACCTGCGCACTTTTAATACCGCTTTGGGTGCATGGGCCCCATTGGAGACATTGGTGATCAATCGGGGCGTGGCTGAATCAACATATTTGGTAATCGCGATGCCTTTGATGCAGCTTTTTCCGCTGCCACCACCACCTGCGCCCGCGCTGGTGGCCGTATTCTCGATGCCCCACGACCAGGAAATGACGTCGCTCGATCCTTTGTTCCGGGCATCCGTGGATTCACCTTCAATGCCGTCAATCTTCAGAAACATATCCGCGGCGGCAAATACCCCGGCTGAACCCAGCAGGCCAGCCACCGTGGCCGAAGCAATCAAGGCAATTTTAATTCTCTGAACATACATATCGACCTCCTTGTCGTGAAAAGGGATGCCATTGCTGACGAAATCGCTTCCGCCGCCAATCTGGCATTCAAACCGTACGCTTCACCCCGCAGCGTGTCAAGACAGTGATGCGGGCGTTTGAGGGATCCCCCAACGCGACGCGGTCGCTGACCGCGCCTCTCGCAACATAGCCATAGTGCTTTTCTCGCTGGCAATAAAAGCCGGTGCAGCCATCGCGCATCCCGGATCAGTTGCGCAAGCAGCATCAACCGCCAGCGGCGCATTGAGCAAATTGCAGTCAAGTGTCTTAGATGAAATATCATTGCCCAATGACCCATGCTGCCGATAGCTCACCGCAAGAAATTCTCCACAGCGTCTTTGGCTATCCCGCATTTCGTGGTGAGCAGGAGGCTATCGTCGATCAACTGATCGGCGGCGGCGACGCGCTGGTGTTGATGCCCACCGGCGGCGGCAAATCGCTCTGCTTCCAGATTCCCGCGCTGTTGCGCGAGGGCACGGCCATCGTCGTTTCGCCGCTGATTGCGCTAATGCAGGATCAGGTGGAAGCGTTGCTGCAACTGGGTGTGAAAGCGGCGTACCTGAATTCCACGCTCGATGCACGTTCCGCCTCCCAGCTTGAACAGCGGCTACTCAATGGCGAGCTGGATTTGCTGTACGTGGCACCGGAGCGGCTGCTGACATCGCGTTTCATAGATCTGCTTGGCCGCACTCCTATTTCGCTGTTTGCCATCGACGAGGCCCACTGCGTATCGCAATGGGGTCACGATTTTCGGCCTGAGTATCGACAGCTTTCGATGTTGCACGAACGCTTTCCCGAGGTGCCGCGTATCGCGCTCACCGCGACTGCCGATGCGCCCACCCGCAAGGAAATTGTCGAACGGCTGGCACTCGAATCGGCGCGCCAGTTCGTTGCCAGCTTTGACCGGCCCAACATCCGCTATCGGGTGGTGCAAAAACATGAGCCGCGCAAACAGTTGCTGGAATTTCTCGACGACCACGAGGGTGAGGCAGGCATTATTTATTGCCTCTCGCGCAAAAAAGTTGAGGAGACGGCCGCCTTTCTGGTCACCCACGGCGTACGTGCCCTGCCCTACCATGCCGGTCTTGATACGTCCGTACGCGCCACCAACCAGCAGCGTTTCTTGAAAGAGGACGGCATCGTGATGGTGGCTACAATCGCCTTTGGCATGGGTATCGACAAGCCCGATGTGCGTTTTGTGGCACACATGGATTTACCAAAAAGCATGGAAGGCTACTATCAGGAGACTGGTCGCGCCGGACGCGATGGCCTGCCCGCCAACGCATGGCTGACCTATGGCATGGCCGATGTAGTGATGCTGCGGCAGATGGTCGATAACGGCGAGGCGAGTGAAGAGCGTAAGCGCGTTGAGCGGCAAAAGCTCGATGCGCTGCTGGGGTTTTGCGAATCGACCCGCTGCCGCCGCCAGACGCTGTTGCAATATTTTGGCGAACAATTGGCCAAGCCCTGCGGCAATTGCGATAACTGTCTTGAACC
>JAYVKG010000293.1:0-2405 GCA_043768625.1 Betaproteobacteria bacterium | reverse complement strand
AACGATTACCTGGTGCGTGACCTGAAAGCGCGCGGCCTGTGGGACGTGGTGATGGTGGCCGACATCAAGCACTTCGATGGCTCGCTGGGCAAGATTGACCGCATTCCGCAGGAGTTGCGCGAGCTTTACGCGACCGCGTTTGAAGTCGATACCACGTGGGTGATCGAGGCAGCCTCGCGCCGTCAGAAATGGATCGATCAGGCCCAGTCGCTCAATATTTACATGGCGGGCGCATCCGGCAAGAAGCTCGATGACACCTACAAACTGGCCTGGCTGCGCGGCTTGAAAACCACCTATTATTTGCGCACCATGGCCGCCACCTCGGCCGAGAAATCCACTGGGCGCGGCGGCGAATTAAACGCCGTGCCGGTCAGCGGCGGCATGGCGGCGCGCGGGGCCAGCGCGGTATATGCGGGCGGGATGGGGGCCGGCGGCGAAGCGGGCATGGGCGACGGCGCAGCCGAAGGCAGCAAATTCTGCTCGATCGACAATCCGGAATGCGAGGCTTGCCAATAAATAAACCAGTCATCCCGGCAGTAGCGCGCGGCGCAATTTTTTCGCAGGAAAATGGTTACCGCAAGCGCAAGCGTGCCATCGCATCAGCGGCCGGGAAGACGGCAATAAACTTTTTTTTCACCCACCAAAGACGAGGATAAGCGAATGCAATTTCACATCTTCCAGGATGCAAAGCTCGAATGGCGCTGGCAGCTGTCCGGTGATGATGGCAAGAAGATTGCCGATTCCGGCGACGGCTACCGGGACAAGGATGCGTGTCTCGACACCATTTCTGCGGTGAAAGCGTCAGATGAAGCGATCGTGCTGGAGAACGTCACGAGCCTGATGGATACCGAGCTCCTGTCGATGCCAGGGTTTTTCCGCCAGCACTGATCTGCTGGCCAACGATACAGGGTTGAACCAGGCGGGATTTTTACTGCCTGAATGACTAAGGCGAAAGCAGATCGTGGTGAAGTTGAGTCGATGGCTTTTACTGGTGGCGGCAGCATGTTTGCTGCCGCCAGCCGGTGCCGCCTGGATCGAAACCGGCAACGTGGTTGAGAGCCGTCCCGGTGTACGGCAAATGTTTGTGGTCAGCGCCGATAGCAACATTGCCGACCCGAAAGCAGTAAAGCACATCGTGTTGTTGTTGACGGGCGGCGCAGGATTCATTCCGCCGGCGGTCGACGGCATCAAAGAACAAAAGCCCGGCCGCGTGGCCCTGCGTGGATTCATGGCCGAAAAGCTGGGCGTGGTGGTCGCGGTGGGGTTGCCAAGTGACCAGCAGCAGGGGCTGTCACTTGATTGGCGGGAGGGTGAGCAGCACGTGCAGGACGTGAGCGCGGTAATGGATGTGCTCATGACGCAGTACCCGGCGGCGCGCGTCACGGTGCTCGGATTCAGTAACGGCTGTCGTTCGGCAACGCACATCGGTGCGGTACTCGGCAAAAAGTGGAGTGGCAGGTTACAGGGTGTGGCGCTGCTGTCGCCGTCGTTGGAAGCCTTCCGCGATGACTGGATGGCCGCGCTGGAGGGTGTAAAAGAACAGGTAAAGGTGCCGGTGCTGGTGGTGCATCACAAGCGCGACAGTTGTTTGCCCTATGAGAATGTGGAAGGCCACGCGAAACGCTATGACTTCATCACCGTGGACGACCCGAAGCAGCCGCGCCCGAAAAGTAGTGCGCGCGATTGCAGTAATGGCAGTGCGCACGTATTTGGCGGTAAAGAAGACAAGGTATACCAGGCAGTCGTCGACTGGATAAATACCGGCAAGACCACAGATTTGAAATACCAGCAATGAAACCGCCGGCCTCCTCACCGGTTACTAACAACAAGATTCAGGAGTAATGAAAATGTCTTTGACTTGGGACGAAACACCAACCCCCACCCCGCCGATACCGCTGCCTGGCTTGCGCCTGCAGCCGGTAGTCGCCGAATTCGCCGCCCAGGCGCCAAACGGCGTAGTGGCGCGACAGATGCTCGATGACTTGCCCAATGCCCCGCCCGCCGGCGAGACCGACGCCGAAGTAGACGCTCGCTTCGCAAGAGTCCGCGCGGACGAAAAGCGCGTCATCAACGGCAAATCGGATGTCAACCAGCTGGTCCCGTTCAAATACAAATGGGCCTGGGACAAATACCTTTCCGGCTGCGCCAACCACTGGATGCCGCAGGAAGTAAACATGAACCGGGACATCGCCACATGGAAAGACCCGAACGGTCTCACCGATGACGAGCGCCTCATCGTCAAGCGTAACCTCGGCTTTTTTGTCACCGCCGACAGCCTCGCCGCCAACAACATCGTCCTCGGCACCTATCGCCACATCACCGCGCCCGAGTGCCGCCAGTACCTGCTGCGCCAGGCCTTTGAAGAAGCCATCCACACCCACGCCTACCAGTACATCGTCGAGAGC
>JAYVKG010000292.1:0-15933 GCA_043768625.1 Betaproteobacteria bacterium | reverse complement strand
ATCCTACGTTGGGAGAAGTTGGAATGATATCGGACAAACTTGCGATTTATTGTAGGACTAGGGCGGACGCGTCCAGCGTAGTTTAAATGGCACCCACGTCGAATTCATCCACCGGGAAGGTTGCAATAAGGGTGGTGCCGTGCCCGGCTTTGCCCCTGATGTTGAAAGTACCTCCCAAGGCGACCATCCGCTCACGCATGCCGATGAGGCCATGCGACATGCCGCGAAGTTGCCTGGTCGCCTCCAGACCAACACCATCGTCTGCGAGTAACAACTGCCACTGAAATCCATCAATGCTCAGGGCGATCGTCACTTTCGTCGCCTTGGCATATTTCATGATGTTAGTCAGTGCTTCCTGACAAATTCGATAAAGCGTGGTCGACTGCGCGGAGGTGAGTTTCAGTTCGCCGACGGGAAGTGTTATCACACACGGACAACCGGTACGGTCGGTAAACTGCTCAGTCAGGGATCGCAACGTGGCTTCGAAGCCAAGATTGTCGAGCAGCGTTGGACGCAGATCTTCTATGATGCGCCGCGTAAACTGTATAGCGCTATCAATTGCAGCGTGGGCTCGATGCAGGCGGGCCACTGATTTTTCGTCACCACGCTGGGAGGCTGCATCTCTGCCCATCATGATGTCCATTTTTACGGCCGAAAGGGTACCGCCCAGCTCATCGTGAAGTTCGCGGGCGATAGTCCGTCGCTCGTCTTCTTGGATACGTAACAGATGCGCACTTAGCGCACGAAGTTCTGCGGCGCGTTGCGCGACTTCCGACGCAAGCCCGGCAGCGCGCTCGTCGAGCCGCAACAAGCTGACTCGCTTTCGGGCCATGTCACGCATGATGGTGATCGCACTAGTTAACAATAGCAGAACGTTGATGAAAAATATTGCTGCAAAGCCCCATCGCATCACCGCTTGCGCATCGATCCATCGCTGCCTTCCTTCCGTCAGCAACTGTTTTTCCTGCAACACAAAGCGTGAGATTTGCAGATCAAGCTCCTCCACCAGCTGCTTGCCCAGGCCACTCATCACCAGCGCGCGGGCCGAGGCTTTTTCACCCTGTTGGGCCATGCCCACGGATTTGTTTATCACGTTGATTTTTTGTTCCACGATCTGCCGTATTTGATCGACCAGTTTTAGCTGGAGCGGATCGTTTACCACCATGCCGCGCAGGTTAGCAAGAATCGAGGTTATCTCGCCTTCGTCACCACTTAAGGATTTGAGGTACTCGATGTTTTCGGTATAAAGAAACGTCCGTTGCGCGCTCTCGGATTTGTGGAGCAATAATTGCGCCGCTTCAATGGTGTCCAAGACATTGCGGGAGTGCAAGGTTGATTGGCGCGCCGTATCGAGGTTTTTTGCCTGATGCTCAACGTTCACCAATGCGACAATATTAATCAATAGTGCGATCGCAAGGAGCGCCATCCCCAAGCGAGACAGCAGTGAGTCGTGCAGGGATTCAAGCAGGTTACGGGGCATTTGTAGACGGTGTTGAGGTCAGCCAGGCGCGAGCTTGCGCGGACGCAAAACGATTTCAGATGCAATTAGTGACAACGCAAGGCAACATCATTAATCGGAGTGCGGCGGCAGAACTGTTCGCCCAGGCCGGCCAAATCGAAGACGGACACTAACTATGTTGACGGTACATCGTGGTGCAATGTAGAACAGGAATGGTTGGCGGATCTACCCAAATGCATTGGCATGGCCGCCGAACCTCTCCACCAGCAATCACATCAAGCAGCGAATTCAAAAAATCGCAAATTCGGGCGCTACTTGCGAGCAAACAGCAAGACCACGCCCGCCACTAATGCCCCCACACCTGCCCATATCGGAATATTGACGGTCTGTGTATCTTTGATTACAAGCGAAATCGGTCCCAGTTTTGCCTCTTGCGTATTCTTGGTATAAGTAAATCCGCCATACAACAATCCAAGGCCACCGGCGACGATTAATGCGATAGCCAGCATTTTGACTGCACTCATCCGATTTACTCCGTTTGATGATTATTTTTACTTCCGTTATTGGCGACGGGGAAGCCTGCCAGAGTGAGCGCCATAAACAACAGTTCACTCCAGCAGACCGCTCAGAACTTGAACCCACTACTGGAAGGTTACAGCCGTCGACCCTGAATAAGGCGGATAACGATCACCACGATGGCAACGACCAGGAGGATGTGAATAAAACCGCCCATGGTGTACGAGGAAACAAGACCAAGCAGCCAAAGGATAATTAAAATGACGGCAATTGTTTCTAACATTTTTGAACCTCCTGTTGTGACTAGTGGCTTTACTGCCCCTTAACCCGCATGTCATTTTTGACAGACTTCACGCCTTTAACTGCGCGCGCAACCTGAACGGCTTTATCTATATTGGCCTGGGAGCTGACGAAGCCGCTTAACTGAACCACGCCCTTGAATGTTTCGACGTTTATTTCTGCGGATTTAAGGCCGGGTTCTTCAAAAATCTCGGACTTTACCTTCGTGGTGATGACAGAATCATCAATATATTCGCCCGTGCCTTCGTGTTTTGCAGTAGATGCGCAACCTAACAACGTTGCCAGCATAAGGGCAGTGGCAATGGCGAAAATGGATTTAAAAACTTTCATAGCAGTATTCTCCTGGTGAGTTCAAACGGGAAACGAGTGAAGGTATTACTTCTGTCATTGGCAACCACCTACATCATGCTTAGCGCCAACTGCTCACAAGGTACGCCGCATCACCTCGCCTGTTTATCGGCCTACGCCTACACGCTTGTAGGACTGGAGCGCATCCGGTTGTAGTCGCAAGCCGACGATGCCACCGCCGGCAAGCTTTTGCGCGGGTGCGTTGAGGATGATGGAATTACGCCGCGATCATCAACGTACACGCGCGTCGGCAATGGTCCTACAGCAACTCACACACTTGTCCGATAACGCCGAGCCGGCGCCGTGCCTAAAATGGTTTAACTGAGTATTACTTAATACTTTTTTGGGACGCAATAGAAATGAAACTGCTTGCCGCCATCTTCGCCGCCATTACAACCCTTGCCGCGCTGCTCGGATTTACTACTCACGAGATTCCCATTTTTGCAGCCTTGGGCAAACTGGCGGCGGTTTTCGCCTTGCTGGGCTTTCTGATTACTGCCATTGCGTACACCATGGAAGAGATATTGCCACTGGCCGACTTTAATGCGGATGACATCCACGCCTGACTAAGTTGGGCAATTAGCTGCTAAACAGCAAGCCGCAATGGTCAGTTACCGCTGCAGGCAGGCTAGTAACTTTTAAGTAGCATTTTCCGGGAGAAAAAAATGGTTCGCATGGAGTATCACGTTGACTTGCAATACGACGCACAAAGCCACAGCGACTTCGTGCTCAACATTTGCCCGGCAAGAACCCGATCGCAACGCGTTTTAAATGAGTCGCTGGTGGTCGAAGGGGCCACGCCCTCGTACACCTTCACCGACGCGCTCACCGCCAATCGCATTAATCGTTTGTATAGCGACGGCGGATTGGCCACCATCCACTACCGAGGCACGGTAGAAATTGACCATAGTATCGAGGATCCGGCCACGATTGATGAACGGCCCCTTCGCAGCATGCCGTCTGAAGTAATTCCATATATTTTGCCTAGTCGTTATTGCCCCTCCGATAAAATGCGCGGCCTCGCCATGGCAATGTTTGGTAACGTTGCGCCAGGGTATGCGCGCGTTGCGTCGATTTGCGAGTGGGTGACGCAGCACGTGCGTTTTAAGCCCGGTGCGTCGGACGCGATGACGGATGCGATGGAAACGTTCGACTCACGCCAAGGTGTTTGTCGTGACTATGCACATTTGATGATTGCAATGTGCCGCGCGCTCAACATCCCCGCCCGTTACGTTACCGGTGTCGATTACGGCGCCGACCCGGCGTTGGGTCCCAGCGATTTCCATGCTTATGTTGAAGTTTTTCTGGGTCAGCGCTGGTATGTATTTGATTCAAGCGGGATGACGCCGGTAATGGGCCTGATTCGCATCGGTACCGGCCGTGATGCCGCTGATGTCTCGTTTGCGACGTTATTTGGCAATGTGCGCTGTTCACGTCCAATCGTGGGAATAGAATTGGTTTCTTCCGACGTGGCTAAATTTGAGCCTGCCGGAAGTATGCTGAAGGCGGTGTCTACGTCCACAGGTAGCCTGTATTTTCCATCCGCGCAGCCGACGCCTGCGGCGCAGACACTACCGCCGGTCATGCTGGAGCCGTGGATCATTCGCCCTGCGACTGGCACTTTTCAGCCTGCGCAATCGGCTTAAAAAGGTGCGCGCAATGAAAGTCACAAAATTTCAACTTTATACGAGCGCGGCGGCAGTATTCGCCGCGCTGTTGCTGGGCGCATGCAAAGATAAAAACGGATTACCGGTTAAAGCCGAGGCATCACCGGCAAATTCTGCAACCATGGATCCCCGATCGCAAGTAATCGGTGTTGAATCAAGTGGGAAGACAATAGAAACGGCTGCAACGACGTCACCCGCAAATTCAGAGATAAGCAAGGCGCAACAGTCGAACGCCATGCCCTTGCCGGGACAGGCGAACGATGATTCGACACTGTCCCCCCTGGACACAAAAAAGCCTAAAGGCACAGCGCGCTGAAAACCGCATTCAAATCAGCGCCCTGATACGCTCTTCAGGAAAGTAGTAGTCCGCCAGTTTTTGCAGCGCAGCGGATTGTGTACGGTTAGTTGGCCGTTTGAAATTTGATGAAATCCCATTTTGGTTAAGCGGCGCAAACTCTTGTTGGTGTGCACTAGAGACAATCCAAGGGCGTCGGCGATATGCTGCTGTGTGAACGGAAAATCAATCGTTAAATCGCGCGCAAGTTTAATGGCCTTCAGCCGCTTGAAAATTTGGATGAGTGAAGTTGCTACCCTCTCCGTTGCGTTACGAAGGCCCACCAACAGCAGATTTTTATCGAGAACGTCTTTCTGATTTGCCGCTATCTAGGCCACACCGCAGGCTAATCCCGGATGTTTTTTATACAGCTCCCATAGCCCGCTACGCTGGAATCGACAAAGCGCGACCCCAGTAATCGCCTCCACGCCGTGCGGAGACGCGCCCGCCATTTTTTCCTGCAAGCCAATGAAGTCGCCGGGCAGCAGGAAGTTCAGGATTTGGCGACGTCCGTCGCTGAGGGTTTTAAATCTGAACGCCCAGCCGGAATACAGGGTGTAAAGATCCTCACCGGGCAACCCTTCGGCGAAAATTAACATGCCCGCGCTCAGCGCCAGCGAGCGGGTTTTGAATTGCTGGACAAATGCAATCTCCTCCTTAGTATTTTGGATGAACGCGCCACTTTTGAGGAGCGCACATTCCGCACACGGATGATCATTTTGCCCCTTGGCGTGAGCCGTTAAGTCTCAATGTCGCTTGGTTGTTGTATCTGTCGCTGCATGGATTTGGCGGCAATTGTACCGGCAGCGTGGGCATGCCTTTTTTTATAGCGGGGCAGGACTCAGCCATGAATAATGCGTCGACTCAGTTTTGCCGATGCTCAGGGGACAATTTTTCGAATCGATGTATGTAAGCGAATTCGCCGCCGATGCATATCCCGGTGAAATTGCCGATATTGTTCGGGTCGCTCGTGCAACCAATGCCTTGACAGGGTTGACTGGTGTTTTACTGTTCGACGGCAATCTGTTTTGCCAGCAACTGGAAGGGCCGGAAACAACGGTTGGCCACACCATCGCAAAAATTGCTGTTGACCATCGACACACCAGATTTCAAGCTCTGCACGAAGGCCCGATCAGCAAGAAACGTATTGTTGACGCTTGGCATGCGGGAATCCTTGCGCCCGATGGTCCCAGCCCGCTGACCGCCCTCAGGTCATTACGCGGCAACGCAGCCGTTGAGCATTTGCTACTGGTATATCACCGGAGTGGAGAGTACGGACTGGATATAATTTGGTGGTCTTGTACCTTCGCGGGCGACTGCGGCTTGTATTGTTACCAAGTGACATGGCTCAGTCAAATGCTGTGGAGGCGGTGCGCGTCGCTTTGTGCGCTTACGTACAGACGTACGGGGCCTCATGGCCTATTGTCTGAATCTTATATGTCTGGCACGGCTTTGCCTTCTATTAACCCCCTCAGGTCGCTACGCCGGAGAGCAACATGATGTCCACGAACGAAGCTGCGCGCCTGGAAGCGGTTCGGCGCTATGCAATCCTCGATACACCGCCCGACGGCACTTTCGACAACATCACCTCACTCGCCGCGCGTTTTTTTGATGTTCCCATGGCCGTAGTAAGCATTGTCGATAACGACCGCGTTTGGTTCAAATCCAAATACGGGCTCGACGTCAAACAGGTTGGGGTGGAGCCGGGTCTCTGCACCTCGGCGATTCTGAAAGATGGGCTGACAATTATTCCCGATACCCGGCTTGACCCGCAAACCCTGGTTAATCCGTTGGTGGCGGGGGAACTTGGCCTCCGTTTTTATGCCGCGGCACCATTGACGATCGCTGGCGGCTACAATTTGGGAACCCTTTCGGTGATGGACAAAAAACCGCGCGAGGTCAGCGACAGTGAGGCAAAGATTCTTCAGGATTTGGCAGCCGTGGTGGTGAACCAACTTGAGCTTCGTCTTGCCGCACGGGAAATGGTGCGACTCAAGCAGGAGCTGTATGAGCGCACGCTTGAGCAGAAGGCCCAAGCCGAACAGCGTTTCCGCCAAGCTTTTGACAACGCGCCCATCGGCATGGCTATCCTGAGTGTTGACCTCCTGCTGGTTGAAGTCAACGCAGCCTTTTGCGACATGTTTGGTTACCGCGAGGTTGATCTGTTGTTGATGGCAATTGCTAAGCTGATGCATCCCGAAGACGTCGGCGCGTGCTTGCTGGATTTTTCAAAGTTAGCCTCGGGCGAGCTTCGCACCCATAGAGCCGGACGGCGCTGCCTGACGGCGGATGGGCGGGTGGTGCGGGTCCGCGTTACGTTGGGCAGCACCGTGGAAGGTGCCGATGAACGCCCTTCGCGTTTCATCGCCCAGATCGAGGCCGTCGCCGAACCAGTTCGTGCGTAAAAATTCAGGCAAACTTTAGTACGGACGCGCTCTTTGCGCAGTTGCGTGCCGTAAGCCGCGCCAGCTCCAGGGTTTGTCTTGTGACGCGCAATAAATTGGTGTTCACTGCGCCTGGGTAATGTCGCCACGTTTCAACAATCCTGTTGATTGCAGTGTAGAAAGCGCGCCACGCGCGCTTTCTACTCCTGAATCGACATTTCACGCTGAGCATTTAGTTACCCAATGCCGCTTTCAAACGTTGGCCGGCGTATTCCTGCGCCTCTTTGGCTTTCTGCACGACTGTGGCCATACCGAAAAACTCGTGCGTGACGCCTTCGTAATTTTTGCTTTCGACCGACACACCGGCTTTTTTCAACGCGTCTTTGAGCATATTGCCGTCACTTTGTAGAGGGTCGATGGTTGCCGTGATAATCGTCACTGGTGGCAACCCCTGCAGCTTGGCATCGACTAGCTGAAATCGCGGGTCTGTCAAATCTTTCGGCGAGGAGGTTACTTTGTCCACAAACCATTTGATCATGTCCCGGCTTAACGGCTTGGCAGACGCATGCTCAAGATACGACTCAGTATTCAAACTGGTCTGCGCGACTGGATAAACAGCAAGCACATGCAACGGTGCTTGTAAACCCGCGTCGCGTACCGCGATGGCGGTTGCGACAGCCAAATTGCCGCCTGCACTCTCGCCAGCGATCGCCAGCTTTTTAGGGTCGCCCTTGATTGCCGCAGCGTTGGCTACAACCCATTTGTAGGCTGCCAGCGCGTCGTCCCACGCGGCTGGAAACTTATTTTCAGGAGCCAGCCGATAGTCAACCGACACAACGACGGCATTGACTTGCTTAGCCAGACCACGCGCTCCACCATCATAGACTTGCTTATTGCCGATCACCCAGCCGCCACCGTGGTAATACACGATTAGCGGAAACGGTCCGGCACCGGCCGGTGTGTATATGCGCGCGGGAATTTGACCGACGGCGCCGCTAATCGTGCGGTCAACGCTCTTGATACCGGGCACCAAGGCTTCAGGGTCAGTGTTCTTGCCCTGTTTTTTCAGCACCGCGTTCACCGCATCGGCGGGCGTGGGTTGTTTGCGGGCCTCGGCAGGAGTAAGTTTTTCGATGGGTTTCGGTTTCAGACTGGCGTGCGCGTCGAGCACCGCCTGCATGTCCCCATCGATGGAAACGTTATTAATTGCCTTGGTGCTGGCGCGGACGGCAGCGTGTGGCGCTGCAGACTCGGCAGCTTGGGTTAAATTGGGACTGGCAACAGTTGCGCTTAACGCAACGATTGCGAAGGGGATAACAGATAACTTCATTACGATAACTCCATTAGAGTAAACGCTACACTCGCGCCGGGTAATAGCGCCAAGCGCTATTTCGTTAAAATGCAGAAAAGTTTTCGCTGGGGTGTTTTGCGGCTGGCCAGTCGGGAAAGCGTTCAGCCGCAATCCACTTGCGGCTGTTGCAAGGCGCAACGGTTAATGCGCCGAACGGTTTACCCGTTATCGCCGAACGCTTACCTGACCACGAATTTCCCCATTAGGATTTGCCGCCGTGTGCAGATTAAGGTACCAGTTGCCGGCCATCAGGTCGCTGGTTTGTGCGGCGGTTAATGTTGCCATACCGTTAATGGGGCTGTCGAGACTGCCGGTAAGACCTAGTGCCACACCCGCGTTTGCGCCGACAGCTGCCGGACCATGAAAATGTGCAGCCGTCACTGGGCCGCTCAAACCCGCGTACGTTACCGTCCAGGTAAGCACATTGCTCTGCCGATCAAAATTTGCGACGAGGTTGCCGCTCCCCATGCTGGTGGTGGGCGGCACTTCACTTGCGCCTGCAAGGCGGGCAGACATGGCGGCAGACGAACCGCTGTCCATAACTGCCGTACTGGATGTCATGGGTGCCTGACTGCATGCGCCAAGCACTACCAGGGATGCAATTAAAGCGCTGCTTGCTACGGTGCGATAAGTCAACATGTTTTTCTCCGAAATAGGGTGGGTAATAAAGTGATATTGCGCTCCGATAAAGTGGTTGACTGTTCGGTGGCGCACATATGACGGAAGGTGTTTGATGGAATGGGTTACCAGCCAGATTACTTTGGACGCGGTCGCGACAGCTGCGGCCGCAACGACTGTAACCGACCTGCCCGCAGCGCCTCCACGGCATGCGCTACAGCGCGCGCGACATTGCGGGTTTCTTCCTGCATCGGCTCATCGTGGTCAAGCGTTTCGTGGCTGGTCGCGTACGGCTCGTAATAGCCGATGAAGCGGTCCAATCGCGCCTGCGCACCCGCGTCGATCAGTCCCATCCAGTCCAGCCAGTCAGAAAGCCCACGTCGGGAACTTTCGATGCCAGCCACGTCGCCGTGAACAATTAGTCCGTAGGCGCGCCCTGCCAGATGTTTAGGGTAATCCCACCCGGCCATTTCCAGCGCTTTGGCCTTATCCGCTTTCTTGCCCGAAGTAGAAGTCGGATCGGCGTTGCCGCCATCGGCGCACACCAGCCGATCAATCATCAGCTTCAACGGGCTCGGACTCTGGTACCAATAAACCGGCGAAACAATAATCACCGCATGCGCGGCGGTCCAGCGTTCGTAAATTTCTGCCATCCAATCGTTAACCTGGTTTAGAGAATGATTTGGGTAACAGCTACAAGGCCAATGACACAATGGCATTGCCGTAGACACACAGCCTTTGCACGGATGAATGATCCGACCGTATTCGGATGTGAGCAAGCTTAAATCAAGCACATCCGTTCGGATGCTTGCCTGCTCCAAAATTTCACGCGCGAGTCCAACCAGTCGAAATGTTTTGGACATTTCGCCCGGACAACTACCATCATTGCGCGCTGAACCGCAGATAAGCAGCACCTGCGACGCAGTGGCCGGATCAGCCCATCTTGCCTGAGCCTGATCGATGCGATTTTTTGAAGCGACCCAATCGGTGGATAAATCATAATCAGGATCGGCATATCCCGGACCGGCTTTTTGTGTGGAGGGTGATTTACGACCTTCGCTGTAGGCTTGCCAGGCAATTTCTTCAAGCCGCGCGATGGATGAATCTTCAGCACGAAACGCGGGATCGAAAAAAGAGGCGCTAAACCGTGCCGTAAATTCCTCTCGCGCAAGCGAGGTTGTCGCCTGCCCTTTGCGAATTTCAATGACCCGTGCGGTCGTCGTTTTTTTAGGTGCTGGTGAAGTAGCTGAGAATTTATCCAAGGGCTTTTCCCAATGACGATTAATGCTATTGTTGCGCGCTGACCTGATGCCGCCAACTGGCTGCAGAAGTTAAAGTAACGCGCGGCAAGCTCAACCGTCTGTGCGATCGCGCACGCAGGTGCCGGTTGTCAGCGGCGTTTCCGCGCGGTCAAATGTGCGCGCTGGCGAAAGCAATGTTGATGCAATGTCGAAGGCGTGTGCCAGCGTACGGAATCAACAGCCGAATTATTTATAATCAACTATGCCTGACGCACACCTTTCCGACATCATTTGCACAGAGGCTGCCCGCTACGCCCTGTTACGGCGACTGGTGCCAGCCATGCTTCACAATATGGCTGGCGCGCTCCAGCCCATCGGCATGACTGCCGCCATCATGGAAAAGCGCCTGCACTCGGCCAGCCCTGACTTGGAAGCGCTTATCAAAAGCTGCGGTAACGTTAAAACCCTGTCTCGCGAAGCGAGCAGTACCTTTGTGGATCTCATGACATGGCTGGCGCCCAAGGGCTTGCAACGTATGGCGGTTAATGCCGGCATTGAGGACACGGTCGGAATGGTTTCAACAGAACTTGCGTTCAGAGGCTTTGCGTTGATCAACCAGACGGCGGGTATTTCTGAAGAAATGCCGCAAAATATTTTGCGTAGTGTGTATCTGGCCGGGTTGATCGCGTTAACCGATGCCGCGCAGTCGGCCGGTCAGGTAACGCTGAAGGCGCAACTGGCAGGTGACGAAATTTTGCTGGAGATGCAGTTCACGGCTGTCGGGCACGAAAGCGTACAAGATGGCGTGCAGGCATATCGCAAACTTGAGTGGCATGACGTGCATTTTTTAGCACAAGCCGACGGCGTAGGGTTTGAACAGACATCCACCACCGTGGCTATCCGCGTGGGCCGGTCATCGATCCACGCGGTTGAATAGCCGCCAGGAGCGTTTGCGTAACAACGGTTCTCGTCGAAACGGCGGTTGAAGCCTGCTGCCAACGTTTTCCTGCGATCCTGCGGCTGCCGGTAGCCGGTTGCGGCCAGCAGCGTGGCGGTCGCTGTCCCTGGCAGTGGGCAAAGCAAGCGCGCCAGATTGTAACCATCAATGCCCGGCAGGCCAATATCGAGCAAAAAAACCGCGGAGGCGGGTGGCGACCGAACGGCGCTGGTCTGTCAGTGGCAACTGCAACGCATGCTGGGCGGGTGCGGCGCGCGCCTTTGCCTGTAAAGCGATTTTGTCTTGTTCAACATCCACACAGCGCGTTGTTGCGATCACAACGACAGCCACAATGCGGACCTGCGCATTTCCATCGTTAACTGGCGCATGGATAATCCGAAATAGCGCGATTCACGCACGCCAGCGGGCTCGATCACATGTTCCTGTCTTTAAAATGAAGCAACTGGCCGGTGTGCAGCACAGGGCGATAAATTGGCGCGCTGAAATGCCTGCCAAGAAGTAACGCATTTAAATCATGTGTGATATCGCAGTCGATAGTTATGTGCGAATGCGCACAGACACGTCAATTCAGTTGGATAAATATCACTCGGAGGTCTGGTGCCGTGATGCGAATGTTAGAAAAAGCTTAATTCAAGAATAACCAGCTTATTCCTACGCCACCTCCCGCGCATGTCCTACCGCAGTCGAGAGCGCAGCTAATTATTATTTTTATAAATATTGGAGGTAACCATGGCTTTAACCGGCGCGGCAGCAATAGACGAAGCAAGTCACACACGTTCTTTATCGATCGCCCCAGCTCATAACGGTACATCGCATGGCAGCGCGGTGTCATGGGGCGCAATTTTTGCCGGCGCGGCGGCAGCCGCTGCGTTGTCGCTGATCTTATTGATGTTGGGCACCGGTCTGGGGTTGTCCTCGGTGTCGCCATGGAAACAGGACGGCGTCAGCGCCGTGACCTTCGGCGTCACTACCATTTTGTGGTTGACGTTCACCCAACTCATGGCGTCGGGCATGGGCGGATATCTGGCGGGTCGTCTATGTACCAAATGGGTTGCTGTACATAGCGATGAGGTTTATTTTCGAGATACGGCGCACGGTTTTCTGGCTTGGGCGGTGGCGTCGCTGGCGACCGCAGCATTGCTGACTTCTACGATTGGCTCCATCGTAAGCGGTGGCATTCAGGCTGGCGCGACCGTCGCCGGTGGCGCGGCTTCGGTCGCGGCGGGTGGCGCGGTGGCGGCAGGCACGTCGATGGCGAAGTCAGACACCGACGGCGGACCGATGGGGTATTTGGTTGATTCGCTATTTCGCAAGGACCAGGTGGCTACCTCGTCCGGCGCGGCGCTGCCCGATCAAGCGAGTTCCACAGCTGAAGTTTCACGCATTTTTATGAGCACCGTTAAAACCGGAGCGCTTTCCCCTGAAGATACGCGCTACGTCGGCCAGGTGGTTGCACAGCGCACTGGGCTATCCCAGCAGGATGCCGAGAAGCGCGTAACGGACACTTATGCGCGCTTGAAGGCGAAGTTGGGTGAAACAGAAAATGCGGCCAAAGAAGCGGCCGACAAAGCCCGTAAAGCTGCTGCTACTGCCGCGCTGTGGTTGTTCATTTCCTTGCTGGTCGGTGCCTTTGTCGCCAGTTTCTGCGCAACCTATGGCGGTCGTCGTCGCGACGCCTGACCAAGACTAACCCAAATAACCACGGAGTCAATCATGCGTTCACTATTGCTGTTATTTCTTGGCATTCCCATTCCCATCATTATTTTGATTGCGCTGTTCGTACGCTGACCGCGCTTATCGCGCCGTCTTTCGCGGTAAAAAGCAGCGCCTTTCCAATGACTGGAGTGTTGTATGAAAACCGAGCCGCAACGCAACGCTGAATTGACCCAGCTCTGCGAATTGATCGAAGACATGTCTGTAGCCATGTTGACTAATCTGGACGACAAGGGCGCGATGGTAAGCCGTCCGATGTCGCCGCTGGAAATGGATATTAACGGCGCGCTATGGTTCTTCACCGACCGACATTCGACCAAGGTCGAGCATCTGCGGGTGCTCAATCTGGCTTTCACCGACCCGGCACAATCGACCTACGTGTCGTTGTCGGGGCGGGGTGAGCTCGATACCGACCGAGCACGTATCGACCGGCTATGGACGCCATTTGCCAAGCCGTGGTTTCCCGACGGTCCCGACTCGCCTAACCTGACGCTTCTGAAATTCACGCCGGAAACCGCTGAATATTGGGACGCGCCTGACAGCAAGATGGTTCGGGTGCTGGCGATGGCAGCGTCGATCGTGACGGGTAAGCCCATCGGCATGGGAGACCATGAGACCCTGACTGGGCTGTCACCGCGTGCGGCCGACTCCGTCTCGAGATGACCCGCGATGTCGCTCAACGGGAGGTTAAAACGTCATGACCTTGCTTGAACCCGGCTTGTACCTGAGCGTCGTGGAAATGCTCAACGGCCCCAAGCCGTTGCCTCTGCAAAGCGGTTTTTCCAAGGGCCGCGCCTACCGCGCATTGGGCCTTTACAACCCTTCTGAAACCAGCGATGCCTACTTTGTGCTTTCCAATGATCGCGATGAGGTCTGGTTTATCTGCAATCGCCATTTACGGACTTACGCGCTGATGCCACAACAGAAACATTTTCGACTCCCAATCAAAGAGCTATTGCTGGAAGTGGTCAATTAATGGAAATGCACCAACTCCTGTCGCGTCCCGCAGTGCGAGTCGGCCAAGGCGTCCACTTGCTGGGCGAATGGTATGGATGTGATCTGTCTGGCGCAGCGCTAAAGAACGCGGACACGTTGCGACTGATATGCCTGTCGGTAACGCGGGCCTCCGGCCTGCAAATCGTCGGTGATGTGTTCCATCAGTTTGAACCGCATGGCGTAACCGGCACGGTACTCCTGGCGGAGTCGCATCTGGCTATTCACACCTGGCCGGAAACGGGCTTTGTGACTGTTGATATTTATGTTTGTAATTACCAGGCCGACAATACGCAAAAAGCGCTAAAGCTTTACAACGTGCTGAAGGAATACCTTCAGCCAAACCGCGAAAATTTTTCGCAACTGCCGCGGGGCCGTCAGCACCATTGAGGTCGCGCATGATTTGACGCGTGGCAATCCACGCGCAATTTCTGCCTTCGGCGAGTTCCAGACCGTGTTCATTAATCAAAAACCAAAGCACAAAGAAATTTTCCATGGCGAAGTGGAAAAAACAAAAAGCACCGGTCGCTAATCCAACCGGCCCTCCCCGCTCGGCCTCAGATAAAAACCGTTCTGCGCAGGCTGGCGGAAAGCTTGCGCAGGAACCGGGCGCCTCCCTCACCACCAATCAGGGCCTGCGTATCAGCGATAACCAGAATTGCCTGCGTGCCGGCGAACGCGGTCCCACGCTGCTCGAAGATCATATCCTGCGCGAAAAAATCATGCACTTTGATCATGAGCGCATCCCGGAGCGGGTGGTGCATGCACGCGGCGCCGGCGCACATGGCGTTTTTGAATTGTATAAATCAATGCAGCACGTGACCAAAGCCGGTTTTTTGCAAAACACGGAGGTAAAGACGCCGGTGTTCGTGCGCTTCTCGACGGTGGCCGGATCGCGTGGCTCCGTCGACACGGCGCGCGACGTTCGCGGTTTCTCGGTCAGATTCTACTCAGACCAAGGCAACTTTGATCTGGTCGGCAACAACATCCCGGTGTTTTTTGTGCAGGACGCCATCAAGTTTCCAGATCTCATTCACGCGGTCAAACCGGAACCGCATAACGAAATACCGCAGGCCGCGTCCGCACACGATACGTTTTGGGATTTCATTTCAATGGTGCCAGAAACGACCCACACCATCATGTGGGTAATGTCGGACCGCGCCATTCCGCGCAGCTTCGCCATGATGGAAGGTTTCGGCGTGCATACTTTTCGATTCGTCGCCGACGCGGGTAAATCGTGCTTCGTGAAGTTCCACTGGAAGCCAGTGCTCGGCGTGCATTCGCTGGTGTGGGATGAGGCCGTCAAACTGGCCGGCAAAGATGCGGATTACCATTGGCGCGATCTGTGGGAGGCGATTGACAAGGGGCACTATCCGGAATGGGAATTTGGCGTGCAAATAGTGCCTGAAGAAGACGAACATAAGTTCGACTTTGATTTACTCGATGCGACAAAGTTGATTTCCGAGTCAATGGTGCCGGTGCAAA
The DNA here is from genome assembly GCA_043768625.1 of Betaproteobacteria bacterium. Taxonomy (GTDB): domain Bacteria; phylum Pseudomonadota; class Gammaproteobacteria; order Burkholderiales; family Usitatibacteraceae; genus UKL13-2. The sequence continues at coordinate 566 of JAYVKG010000292.1, read as the reverse complement.
TCATCGGCAAGATTACACTGAACCGCAATCCTGACAATTATTTTGCCGAGACCGAGCAGGTCGCGTTTCATCCGGGTCACCTGGTGCCTGGGATTGATTTCAGCAACGACCCGCTGTTGCAGGGAAGATTGTTTTCATACACCGACACGCAGCTTTCGCGCTTGGGCAGTCCCAACTTTCATGAAATTCCCACAATCGCGCGATTGCCAGCGTAGACAATAATCAGCAAGACGGCCACATGCGCCATACCAGCGTCAAAGGGCGCGTCAGTTACGAGCCAAATTCGCTGGGCGGCGGTTGCCCGATGCAACGGCCCTGGGAACAAGGTGGCTTTGTGAGTTATCCCGCCAATATGGCGGGTGAAAAAAAAGCATCCGCAGCGAGACGTTTGCTGATCACTTTTCACAAGCCGCGCTGTTCTGGCGCAGCCAGTCGACCTGGGAACAGGAGCATATTGTTGCCGCGTTTTGCTTTGAGCTGGGCAAAGTCGAGGTGGCAGCGGTACGCCAACGCATGGTCTCGACGCTTACGCAGGTCGACACGAGTCTCGCCAAGCGGGTTGCCGC
>JAYVKG010000291.1:0-1619 GCA_043768625.1 Betaproteobacteria bacterium | reverse complement strand
ATTCTGCGCGATGAATTCGATTCTTCCTTTGAAATCATTTTCGATGATTTCTTTTACCCGCTTGTCTCCCAGCGTGAATTCCCAATGGCCTGTCATAACGTCGACGCCGAGTTCGAGCGCAGCATCAACCATGTCTTGGCCCTTGGTCCACAACGCCGTCGCCGAACCCTGCCAGGTATCACCGCCATCTAGCAGCAACGCGCCCGGGCGGTCGGCTTTGAGTCGCTTGACCAGCGTGGCGATATGCGCAAAGCCACCGACCTTGCCGTACTTGCGCGCAGCCCTTTCAAAATCGAGATAAGTGAAGGCATGCGCTTCAAGAGTGCCAGGGTTGATTCCGAAATGTTTAAGCAATTTCTCCCCCACCAGGTGGGGCGGCCGTCCCAGCGATCCGCCAATGCCGATGTTGACGTTAGGTTCGCGAAAGTAACTTGGCAACAACTGGGCATGACAATCGGTCATGTGCAACAAATGTACGTTGCCGAAGCGTGGCAGATCGTACAGCGCGCTCGCAGTGCCGCTGGCAGCTAATGACTCATGATGATCGAGTACCAATCCTCCTGCGCTAGCGGCGGCAAGCAGGTTCAGGAATTCGCGACGGCTTAAATGCGACATGTTCGCAACATTCCTAAAATTCGATGTCTTCTGCAATGGCCTTAATGCCCGCTTTTGCGCAAGCCTCGTCGGCATCGCCCCCGGAAGCACCTGAAACAGCAATGGCACCCAAGGTGGTTCCGCCCGCCTCGATCGGCAGCGCGCCACCTGCCGCCATTACCCGCGGCAACTGGCGGATACCGCTCATTGGCCTGCCCGCCTGCGTCTCGACGGCGAGTGAACTCGTCGACTGCTTAAAGCTCGCTGCCGTCCATGCCTTGGCTATCGCCATGTCTGGCGTGTGTGCACCCGCATATTGGTCACGCAGCACCACCTGCAAGATGCCAGCCCGATCGACCACCGCCACCGCGGTCTGAAAACCATCCTGGCGACATTTGCCGAGGGCGGCCTGTGCTGCTTTCAGTGCAGTTTCCGGTGACAGCATTTTTACGCTATACGTCGATGCCGCCTCGGCGGCTGCAGCGTCGCCGCAGTTACTCGTCAATAGAATTACCAAACTCGAATTCAAAAAGATTTGCAGATGGCGCTTCATAAGCAATCCTTGTATTTATCACCACAAAAAGCCCGGACGTACCGGGCTTTTAATACTATTTGTTCACAGGTGAATTGGGATCAAGCAGCAAAGCGGTGACATGCTTAATCTGGTCTTCGGTGAGAATGCCGTTGTGTCCAAAACGCGGCATATTGGAGCACGCCGCGTAAGCCTCCGCGTTGTATATCTTTCCAAAAGTATATTTCCGGACTGCATCCGTATCGCCGCGCAATTTGCCGTAGTTATATAGACTCGGGCCGATATTGCCGAAAGATATCTCTTCCTTCGTTAGTTGGTGGCACGCGTAGCAATTACCACCAGCGGGCCTCGACGGGTCATCGCTAAACTGTTTGCCGACACCGGATTGCGCGATTTTCTCGCCCTCCTTCCAGTCGCCAAGCAACTTTCCGTCCGCAGGATACTTTAACAATTTCATATTGATGGCTTCGATTTTTTTGCCAATGTCCCTTGG